>JBFHWR010000011.1:0-23420 GCA_041599395.1 Gemmatimonadales bacterium
GCGTCCTGCGTCTCAATCGCTCACTCCGTGAACTCCACGTCAACCACGAGCCCGTCCTTCGCCACCTTCGTTTTGGCAAACACGGCGCGTGCTTCCTGCAACAGCTGCTTGCTGTTCGCCGAGTAGCGCGCAGAGAGGTGTGTGAGAACCAGCCGCTTCACACCCGCGGCCTCGGCGACTTGAGCCGCTTCGGCCGCCGTCGAGTGTCCCGTCTCTCGAGCGCGTTCCTTTTCCTCTTCCGCGAACGTCGCGTCGTGAACCAATAGATCGGCCCCGCACGCCGCATCCTTCACGCTCTTGCACGGCCGGGTGTCGCCGCTCAATACAACAGATCGTCCGGCCCGTGGTTCTCCAACCAACTCGGCGGGCCCCATCGACCTTCCGTCGTCCAGCGTCACCGTTTCCCCCCGATGGATCTTTCCCCAGAGCGGCCCTTCCGGAATACCCAGTTCACGGGCCTTGTCGGGGTCGAACCGCCCGAGGCGTATGTGCTCCTTGAGAGCATACCCCACGGCTCCGCGGCCGTGATCCGCTCGGAGGACGTGGAGGTCGTAGTCCTTGCGCTCGAGCACGTCGCCCGCCGCGACCTCGTCAATGTCGACATCGAATCCGCCCCGCTCCACCCCAAGCCGAAGCCCCGCGCCGAGGATCTTGCGAGCACCGGCCGGCCCGTACAGTCGCATCGGCTCCTCACGGCCCTGCAACCCAAGCGTTCGAATCAAACCAATGACTCCCAGATAATGGTCAGCGTGAAAGTGTGTGAAGAAGATCTCGCTCAAGGAAAAACTCACGCCGTACCGCATCATCTGGCGTTGCGTCCCCTCGCCACAATCGAACAGCAACGTCTCTCCTTCACGCACGACTGCAATGGCCGAAACCGAACGTTCAACCGTGGGCCGTGCGGCCGAGGTACCGAGGAACGTGACCGAAAGCATGGGGCGAGAATATACGTCGGGAACCGGGGCTCGGGAGGCGCGAGCCGAAGAAGGCCGGTGAGCGGTGCGCGGCGAGGAGTGAGCGGTGAGTCGCGAGTGGTGAGTAGTGAGCGGGGGTTGAAGAGTCTACCACTTACTACTCACTACCTTCCACTCACCCTTCTTCGCGATCCCCGCCCCAGCGTCGAATCTAAAACACCGACACGTTCGTGTATCGTCCCGGCCGCTCCCGGATGTCGTCGAGCAGCTTCTTCAGCGACACCAGAACCTCGTGCATGTCGTCGTGGATTGTGGGACCGGCGAGAAGTTTGCCGACCGTCCCAACCGAATCGCTCATCTGCGCCAGCAGCGAGCTCAGCGTCGTGGTGACGTTGGACAACCCATCGGTCATCTCCGTGACGTTTTCCGCGATTTCGTCCAGTTGAGAGATGGATTCGTTGATCGCGGGGTTCGCCAGCGTCGAGTCCAGTCGGCTCGCACTCCGCTCCAATGCACGGAGTGCCCCCTCCGCATATGTCGTCGTCGGCCCGTCGGCCAGCCGCTCCACGACGCCCATCGCCCGTTGCGCTGCGCGCAGCGTCTGGCGCACATCCTCCGCCATCTGCTCCGAGATGAGCCGCTGCACACCGATCATAATATCAACAGCCTGGTCCGTGAGCTTCCCAGCCGTTTCAGCGATGTCACTCCCGGCAACGCCCCTGATCACCTGTCCGGCTTCCAAAAACCGTGGAGACGTCCCCGGGCTGTACGCGACGAACTTTGCGCCCAGAAAGTCCAATGATTGGATCTGAGCCGTGGCATCGATATGCGGCCGCACGCGTTCTTCAACCTCGAGCAGCACAATCACGCGCTCGATGTCCTCGAGCCGAACCGCGGCCACGCGACCCACCCTCACGCCGGAAAGCTGGACCGGGTCCCCCTCGGTCAGGCCAACGACAGACGAGAATTCCACCGGCACCTCGACATTCCCGCCCCGGAACGATTGACCCGTGAGCCAACTGAGCCCCAGAAAGAAGGTGATCACGCCCACGATGATCAGCACACCCACGGCGATTTCCTGCTTGTAATAGAGATCCATCGTCTGGCCTTGTTAGCGTTTGGCTTCGGCTCCGAGGTCGCGTTCGAGAAACTCCTCCACTGCCTCGTCGGTGCTCTCGCGCAGTTCTTGCGGCGTCCCCATTGCGCGGATGTTGCCTTGGTTGAGGAGCGCGATCCGGTCCGCCACCCGAAACGCTCCGCGGACGTCGTGTGTCACCATGACACTCGTCGCTCCGAGTTCATCTTGGAGTTTCTCGATGAGCGAGTCGATGATGTCGGCATTCACCGGATCCAACCCAGAGGTGGGTTCGTCGTATAACAGGTACACCGGCTGACCGGCGATCGCCCGCGCCAAGCCGACTCGCTTCTTCATGCCTCCCGAGAGGTCAGCGGGAAACTTACGCGCCGTTTCGGGCGCCAGATTTACGAGATCGAGACATTCCGCCACGCGCGCGCGGCAATACGCTTTGTCGGACGCGTGCTCCTCGTCCGTGATGCCAAGCTGGATGTTGCCGAAGACATCCATCGAGTCAAACAAAGCACCGAACTGAAATACGTAGCCGATGCGGCTGCGGAGCTTCGCCAACTCTCGCCGCTTGAGCGTGGGCACCCGCAGTCCATCGACGATGACGTCACCGCTATCCGGATGTAACAGGCCGTTGATGTGCTTCAACAACACGCTCTTGCCCACTCCGGAGGGCCCCAACAGCGCCACCGTTTCACCGGACCGCACGTCGAAGTCAACGCCGTCCAACACGATGAGGTCACCAAACCGCTTGCAGACGTTCCGAAGTTCGATCACGCCATTCGACTCCAGCACGCTGCGCTATATTCCGCTGCACGATGACGGCGCAAACGGCTCTCCCGCGTAACGCCAACGCCTTCAAACGTCGCCTGCTCGCCTGGTTTCGCAGAGAAGGACGAGGGCTGCCGTGGCGCGAAACGCGCGATCCATACGCTGTCCTGGTCTCCGAGTTCATGCTGCAGCAGACCCAGGTCAATCGTGTGTCCGATTACTACGATCGGTTCCTTACGCAGTTTCCCACGATTCGACACCTCGCGAAATCCAGGCCTTCCGTGGTGCGCGAGGCGTGGGAGGGGCTCGGGTACTATCGCCGCGCGGCGAACCTGCACCGGCTTGCCCGTGTTGTCGTGCGCGACCATGACGGCAAAGTGCCCGACGACCCTGCAGTGCTCGAGACCCTTCCGGGAATCGGACGGTATACGGCTGGCGCGCTGGCCAGTTTCGCCCACGAGCGCCGCGTGCCCGCGGTGGATACCAACGTCGATCGAGTACTGCGGAGAGTGTTTCGCCCACGAGTCCGAGACGGCGCACCGATGCGCCGCCGCGTTTGGACCCTCGCCGAGCGCTTGTTGCCCCGCCGCCGCCGGACGGTGTGGGAGTTCAACCAGGCGCTCATGGACTTGGGAAGTGCCTATTGTACGGCGCGCCGGCCCAAATGCGGTCCGTGTCCGGTACGTCCGAGCTGCCGGACCGGGCGCCGCACGCCCTAGCCGCTCATGCCCCGCCATCACAGAAGAATGTCCGCGAGGGCCATGTCGAGCGCGAGGATCAGCACCGATGCGCTCACAACCGCGGCCGTGGTCGAGCGTCCGACCCCTTCTGCGCCCTGCTGTGTCGAGAACCCCACGTAACAGGGAACCAAGGTGATGGCGAGCCCGAACGCCACCGACTTGATCATCGAGTACCAGATATCGAACGGCTTGAAGAAATAACGCGCGCCGTACACAAAGTCCGCGTTCGACATGTTGAGCGAACTCTTGGCGGCCAACCAACCGGCGCCGATCCCGACCACGTCGGCGAGAATGACCAACACCGGAAGCATGATGGTCCCCGCAATCACACGCGGAATGATGAGATGCGAGATCGAGTTGCGGCCCAAGCTCTCGAGCGCATCGATCTGCTCGGTAACGCGCATCGTCCCGAGTTCCGCAGCGTACCGAGCGCCGATCCGGCCGGCCAAGATGAGCGCCGTCAGGACCGGACCAAGCTCCAGGATGATCGATTGGGTGATGACCCCGGCAGCGAAGTAGACCGGAATGCTCCCGGTAAACTGGTACCCCGTCTGAAGCGACGTGACGCCACCCGCGAACGCGGCGACGAGCAGCACGATGAACAACGACCCGTAACCGACGAGGCGTCCCTGCTCGAACGCCCGGGGTACCCAGATCTGTACTTCGGACAACCCCCTGATGATCTGCCACGTCAAAAATCCGATCCGCCCGACGTGACTCGTCGCCCGGAGTGCGAAACGGCCAATCAGCCGCCGAACATCGAGCGTTACCGTCGCCATACCGCGCCCGGAATACGTATCATGGCTAATTGATGCCGGGTGGCCGACAAGCCAAGGTCAAGAATCGAGAGGCGACTTATCGCAGCACAGTTCCGGCAAACAAGGACAACACTGCCAAGACGCCAGCCACCGACGAAACCACAGCTTGACGCTTGCGATAGCGTTCGAATTCCGGAAGCATGCTGTCGTCGTCGGTCGGAACGGCGAGACCACCCATCTTGACCGCCGTCGGCAGCCCAACCAACAGGACGAGGAACCCGCCAACAATACCAGTCAATTGCATGACCCAGATCCGAGGCTGTGACAATGCGTCGCCGCCGGCGCTCTGCGCCAACCACATGGTCATCAGCAGGCCGGTTCCCACCGCCAACAACGCTCCCATTCCAATGACCGTCGTATGCACGTTCACCAGCGCCCGGAACACCCCCGCCCGAACCTTCGCCGGTTCGTTCCGGCAAGCGATCGCCATGACCATCGCGGCCAACGCCCCCCCAATCCAGAGCGCCGAACCGACGAAGTGTAAGAACCGTGTGATTAGCATTATTTCGACATCCCCTTCACGAGTTCGGGTTGCAGTTCCTTCCGTCCGGCAAAGCCTCCGTCGATTTCGTGCCAGTATCGAATCTCCGGTTCGCCAAGTTTCCAACACAGGCAGATGTCGCGGTCTGTGAGGCGGCAGTAGAAGTCAACGAGGCCACCATCAAACCCCTTGAAAACACACCCCACTTTGTTCAACTCTTCGAGGTAGGCGTTGATCTGCCGAGCGATCGTGTCGACTTCGGTGCGCAGCGCGACCTGCTGTTCGGTCTCGCCCTCGTCGCTCCGACTGTTTGCCGCGAGAACCTCATAGTCCCGCACACCGTCGCGCCATCGCTCGTACGCCTCAACCACGTCCGTCACGATGCGTCGCACGTACGGGAGCGCCTGGTTCGCCTCTTCCAGTGTGAAATACCGCGGCTGTTCTTCGTCCACTATCGGCTTTCTCGCATGTGCTGCAGAACTCTCACACGGCGGACCACATCCAGGCAATCCCGCTACCGACACGTCGGGCCGTCGCAGACGCCGGCCCGCCGACGCTGGCCTGGGAAGCGACCCCGAGCGGAGGGATATCGCGCCGGAGCAATCTGCCTGCGCCGAAAAGTAACAGGCCGCGCACGCCAACCACTACGAGGGTGACGTCGAAGACGGCCGGACCGACGTCGCCGCCCAGGCCGCGAGCGCGCGCGTGCCGGCGGCATACCCGTCGTCGACGAACTGTCTGACCCGTTCAAGGGCGAACGTCGTCTCCTGCTCGACTCCCGGCTCGACGAGGATCAGCGGAATCGCAGAGTCTCTACAGCGGGCAATCTCCGCGTCAGTCTGCGCCGCCATCATGATGCCGAGCGCCTTCCCAAAGGCGGTGATCAGGTGCGGGAGCCGCGAGGCGCCTTGTGCCGGCTTCGCCTCGAAGGATGCCCCGGTCCTCACGGCATAGATGAGGTCGGCGCCGCGCTGCCGCGCCACATCCAAGGCAAGCACCGAGCGCATTCCGCCGTCGATATAGGTCCGGCCGCCGGACTCGAGTGGCGGGTAGTAGCTGGGGAGGGCGCACGAGGCGTAGAGCGCATCCGGCAACGGGACATCGTTTCGCCCTCCGTCTCCAAACAACACCAGTGCGCCGCTCGCCTGGTCAACTGCCGTCACGGTCAGAGGGGTCCGGAGCTCTTCGAACCGGCCCACCGGCACCAGTGAGCGGATGGTGCGCCGAAGTGGGCCCCCACGAAGGAGGCTCCGCGCGAACGGACCCAGCAAGATGCTGGGAGACATCCGCGCCACGTCGCGTCTCCTGAGCGACGTGACGCGACGCAGCACCTCGTCGTAATCCAGCCCGCTCGCGAAGCAGGCAGCGACTACCGAGCCCATCGACGTGCCGATGTACTGTTGCGGTTGAGCACCGTATTCGAGCAGGGCCCGGACCGCGCCAACCTGCGCTGCCGCCTTTGCGCCGCCCCCACTCAACACCACGACAACCCTGGAGTCGTTCAATGCGCCTCTTTCGCTCTCCGCTCTTCATCTCGGTGGCGGCGCCTGAGCTTTGCGTGTTTGAACCACCGCTTTTCTTCGTCCGTCGACGGCGTGACTGCCGGCACTGGAATAGGGTGCCCGGTTTCATCAATCGCGACAAACGTCAGATAACAGCTGTTGGTGTGACGCTTCACGCCGGTCACGATGTTCTCCGCTTCGACCCGAACCCCAACATCGATCGACGTACGTCCGACATACTGCACGGCGGCCATGGCCGTCACCAGTTCACCAACGTGAATCGGTTCCCGAAACTCCACCCGATCGACCGATACCGTAACGCATGGACCGGCGGCGTGCCGAATCGCGGCAACCGAGGCAACCCGGTCCACCAGAGAGAGAATGACGCCGCCGAACACGTTGCCAAGGGTGTTGGCCATGTTGGGCATCATCAGTTCCGTCATGATCGCTCGGGAATCAGCCGCCGCTTTCGGCGCAAGCGCACTCTTGCTCATGGTTTCTCACCCAGGCAGCGAGCCCAGTTCTCGATCAATAGTCGACCGGCCGTAGGTAGGATTCGCCGATGGCCGTATTGCTCATCATCGCGACCGTCGGGAGCCGTCGCTTCCAGTGGGTGCCGTGCAACCGCTTTCTCACGATCTCGATCTCGGCCTCCCCAAACCCCAACGCTGCAATGCGATCTTGCCGGAGCCCCCGGAGCAGTGCGTACAGGATGCGATCCGCTGTTTCATACGAAACGCCAAGATCGATCTCATCGGTCTGCCCCTGGATGAGGTCCGCCGTAGCGGGCTTGGACACGATGACATCGGGAACGTCAAGATACCGAGCCAACTCCCACACCTGCGTTTTGAACAGGTCTCCGAGTGGGTTCACCGGCGGTGAGTCATCCGCATGCCACGTGAAGTACCCTAACAGCCGCTCCGATTTGTTGCCGGTCCCGAGCGGCAACGCGTGACATTTGGCGGAAAGGTCGAATAGGGTGACCATGCGGATACGCGCCATGACGTTGCCGCGCCGCTCCGGACTCACGTCACCGCCGACGGCTTCGATATATCCATCCACCGCACCAGAGATGTCGACGGTTTCGAGGTGAATCCCGAGTTGCTTCGCGAGCAACTCGGCGTGGGCCATGCTCTCCGGATGCGACGTCCGATATGGCATGCGCACGCCGATGACGTTTTCCGCCCCCAGCGCACGAGCCGCGAGAGACGCCGTCACCGAGCTGTCGACACCGCCGGAGAGCCCGACGATTCCCTTTTTGAAGCCTCGACGCCGAACGACCTCATCCTGCAGAAAGCTCACCAACCACTCGGCAGCCAGCTTCCCGTTCAGCTCCGGCAGCGCCCACGTTTCCTCTGCAACGAACACGGGAAAGGAACTCGGTGCAATGCTCTGCGCTGAAGACGACGGGGGATGCAACGCCTTCGGCGATCCGTACTCAGGCGCCGCCGGACGATCTTCAGGACGGCGGAGCAGGTTCAACAGTTCCGTTTCAAGATCTGCAAGGAGTGGCTGCGCCACTCGAGCGCTGGTGATCGCATCGAGGTGAAGCTCGGCAGTGATTAGTGCATCCTCGAAGATCGGCCCCCGTACCAACACGTCACCGCTGGGTGTCACGACCGTGGAGCTTCCCTGAAAGCCCTTGCCGCCTTCGAAGCCAACGAGCTGCGCGAGCGCCACGAACACGCCATGTTCTTCAGCAATGTTGCGGATCAACGCCTCCCACCGCCGAACGCTCGCGGGACGCGCCACGGCATCGTCCGTCACCACCGTATCCGGGATCGCCCCGCGTGCCGGAGACGCGCTTGGAATGATCAGGACTTGCGCGCCATCCAATGCGGCGAGCATTGCGCTGATCGAATGCCACGCATCCTCACAGATGAGCATGGCCGCTCGTCCCCACGAGGTGTCGAACGCCTGCACCGAATGGCCCCGCTCGACGAAACGCTCTTCGTCGAAAACGCCGTATGTCGGCAGGAATACCTTCCGGTGTACGTGGCGGATTCCGGGCTCGCCGTCAAGCGACGCATACAGCGCGGCGTTGTAGTAACGGTTTCGGAATTCTTCATAGAAGCCGACAGCGATGTCAAAGCCCGGCGCGCCGGACAACTCGTGCTGCGCGGACAAATCTTCGAACAACGTGCCTGCCGTAACCGCGGCGTCGCGAACGCCGCCTTCCAAGAAGTAGCCGGACAAGACCGTTTCCGGAAACACGACGAGATCCGGCTTGGGGCTCAGCGCCGCAGTCTGCGCGAACACCGCACCGATGCGTCGAAGGTTTTCGGCGTAGTCCGCTTTCTTCGGCTGTATTTGGGCGATGGCGAGTTGCACGTTGGGCATGTTGGAAAATAGCGACTCGGATCAAGCGCCGGATGCGGTCCGGTGCCAGTACATGCGCATCTCGGCTATTTTCCCGTCGAGGGTTTCGCAGAACAGGGCTCCGCGTACATCGACCTTGTCTCCAGTGCGGCGCCGGCGGAACGTGCACTTGAATTCGGTCGCGAACCACGGGCCGGCGGCAAAAATCTCACCCGAACGGAACACGATCTCGGCCTGCTCGAATGGAACCTCCTTCCAGTACTCGGCAATCGCAGCCCGCCCCGTCAAGGGCGAATCGAACGGGGACGGTTTGAACACCCCGTCGTCCGTGAAGAGATCGGCGATCTCTTCAGCCTTCGCGCTCTCCCACCGGCGGCCGAACTCCTCGACTATATCTCCGTATCGCGCACGCAGCGCGCGCCAATCCGATGTCTCGTTCACGTATGCCTTCCGCAAGCAGTCACGCCGCCCACAAGCTAAGGGATGAGTCAGCAGAGCCGCCAGCCTCGGCACACGCCCGTCATCATCGACACCGATCCCGGTATTGACGACGTCGTTACCCTCGCACTCGCCGCGCGATCACCGGACATCGAAATCGTGGCGGTCACGACGACCTACGGTAACGCGCCGCTCCACGCCTCAACGAGAAACGCACGGGAAGTGCTGCGATTGACCGGACAAGCTCAGGTTCCGGTCCTGCCCGGGTCTTCACACCCCTTGGTCAGGGCGCTCGTGACGGCTCCGGAAACACATGGCCCGGAGGGCGTCGGGTACGCCCCGGTTCCGCCCGCGCGACCGGCGGACGGCAAATCCAACGAGACCGTCCTCATCGATGTGCTCTCGGGAGTCTCGCCACCAATCACGCTGTTGACCCTCGGTCCCTTGACCAATCTCGCCCATGCGCTGGCGTCCGATGCTTCGCTCGTCAGGTCTCGGGTCGAACGTCATATCGGCATGTTCGGCAACCTACACGAACGCGGCAATACGAATCGTTGGGCCGATTTCAACGCGTGGTGCGATCCCGAAGCGACGGATCGGGTGTTGCGCAGCGGCCTCCGGACTGTCATGGTAGGGCTCGACGTGACCCGGCGGATGGTCGTGTCAGCCCGGGAGGTCGACCTCCTGGCGTCGGCGGACGACGAGCTGAAGCGCTGGCTCGGAAAAGCTCTTATGTTCTACGTCGAATTCCACCGACGTCAGGAAGGCTTGAACGGGTGTGTCGTGAACGACCCGCTGACGTTGGGGGAACTGCTCCACCCAGGACTACTCACGTGCGCCACGACGCCGCTCGAGGTCGACCTCGACGATGGTGAGCATCGCGGGCACACGAGAGAGCGTGAAGGCGGCGTCGCGACAGCCGTTGCCATGAAGGTGGATGTGTCCCGGATGCGGGCCCTGTTGGCGCGTGTCCTCGGCCCGGACTGGCAGGTACCTACGCGGAAAGGAACGAGATGACAGCCGGGACAGTTCACGTAGCCGTGGTAGGCATGGGTGACATCGGTCGCGGCTGGGCGGCGCTGTGTGTGGCGGCCGGGTGGCCGGTTTCGATCTACGATCACGAGGCGAAAGCGTCGCACGATGCGCCCCGCGAGGTTGCCGAGCGCGCCAGAGCGCTCGTCGCGCTCGAACGCGCCGCCGATCGGGATGTCCAACAGGGCGTCAAATCCATGGTCGTGGGGCGGAGCCTGCTGCAGGCCTGCGGGGAGGCGCAATGGATCATCGAGGCCGTGCCCGAAGACCTGCGCCTCAAGCAGCAGGTGTTTCAAGGCATCGGGTCCGCCGCCAAGAAGGCGCAAGTCGTGACCAGTTCTACGAGTGGTTTTACGACGCAAGACCTGGTGGCCGGCAGCTCGCACAAGGAGCGGTGCCTGGTTGCGCATCCGCTGAATCCACCCGAACTCATCCCCCTCGTCGAGTTGGCCCCTGGGAGGGAGACAGATCCGGCAACGGTCGAGCTGTTGAAGGGCTGGCTCCGCGCGCTGCGCAAGATACCGGTGGTGATCAACAAGCAGGTTCCGGGAAACGTCGCCAACCGGATCGCCGCCGCGGTGTGGCGCGAAGCCATCGATCTCGTGTTGACAGGCGTCATCGATGTTGCGGATCTCGATCGAGCTGTGTCGCTCGGTCCGGCGCTCGGGTGGGCGGCCGCGGGTCCACACTTGACCTACCACCTGGCGAGCGGCGCCGAGGGCGTCTCAGGGTTTCTGCAACACCTGCTCAGCATGTATGAAGGAACGTGGGCGGACCTGGCAACGTGGTCTCACCTGGATCAGAAAGACCAGCAGAAACTCACCCATGCAATCGAGCGCGCGTACGAGGAGGACATCGAGAAAATTCGGCGGGCACGCGACGGCCGGCTTGTCGAAATCATTCGCGGGCTCGAACGCGCCCGCCTGCTTCCGCGGCTGATGCCTTAGACTGCCACCAGCAACCCGGTTCCGTACATCACGAGTAGTCCGGCCAACACACCACTTGCAGTGAGTGGGCTCCACCCCATGTCGGGGCGATCCTTGGCGACAACACGATAGAGCGCGATGATCACCTGCGCGATCGCGCCGGCGCCGACGGCGAGAAACAGCGTGGCGAAGAGCGGTGAATACGCTAATCCCCCGACCCAGGCACCGAGTATCGTTGGGGCGCCCGCGAGTAACCCCAGACCCGCAAGTGTCGTGAGCTTTGGCCGATCCGAGGCAATGGGGGCTACGATGCCCAAGCCCTCGGTTGTGTTGTGCAGCATGAATCCGATGATCAGGAACGCGCCGATCGCGGCCTCGCCAAGCGCGTACGCCGCGCCGATCGCCAGCCCCTCCGCCAGATTGTGGAGCCCAATGCCGAGCGCAATGAGCCTCGCGACCGCGCGCCGACCTTCCGCTCCACCTTGGCTCACGGCACGGCGCGAGACCATCTGTAGCAGCAACAGCGTGCCAAGCGCACCGATCGGAACAATGAGCGCGCCCTGAAACGCGCCCGCCACCGAGGCGGCTGCTTCCCAGCCCTCGTGCAACGCATCGGTACCGAGAAATACAAGGAGACCGATCGTCAGCGCGAGCGCAAAATCAATCCATCGTTTCTCGACACGGCGCAACAGCGGATACCACAGGAGGCCGATCGCTACCGGGATCACGCCGACATACAGCCCGATCATCGCAAAGATGCCGAAGAACCGCGGCCCAGGCACCGGCGTATTGGTCGCGACGGCAATCGCATGGGAGATCGTGATACCGGTGGACGTGAGCAGGGTGATTTCATGGGCCTCGTCCTGAACCCATGGGTAGGGAATCGTGATCTTTGCGCGACCCAGCCGTGGAATCGTGGCCCGTGGCTCAATGCTGAAATCCCAGAACGCTTCGTCCACAATGACCTGGGCCACCGTCACCGGGTCGGGACCGCCATTCACCACGTCCACGGTGATCAAGGATGGCGCGAGCGTCACCCGATCAAACGTCAGTTCCTCGACCGGGGGAACACCGCGCCGCAGGAAGTCCAAAATCCCGGTCTGGAGAAACGCAAAGGACAGGATTCCCAAGAGTAAAAGCGGGAAAACCCCCCAAAACCAAATTGGGGGTTGCGGACGGTTCATGCCGTTACGTCTGCCACGTTGAATATCCCCATCCACCCCAGCTCGGAAAACTCGGATTGGTGCGCGTGAAACATGAACCTGCCGGGCCGGTCATACGTGAACTCCAGGATGTGGCGTTCGCCCTGGCACATCATCAGCGTGTCGGTGAATTCAGCCGGCACCAGCGAGGTTCCGGTCCGATACACGTGAAAGAAGTTGGCATGAAGGTGGATGGAGTTGAGCAGGTCGAACTCGAGCACATTGACGAGGTAGATGCGCTGCAACTCGCCACGGCGAACCTCGATTGGGCGTCTTTGATAGGCGAACGCCACGGTGTTCGCAGCGTACACCTCGTTCGAGCCGTCGAAGTTGGTGTCGAAGCCGTTCATCACCATGACCATCTCTCTTGCGGGCGGACGTCCCTGCTTGGGATCGATGATGAACGTGCCGTAGAGCCCTTTCGCGATGTGCTTCTTGAGCGGCATCACGTGGCAGTGATAGAGATGCAGGCCAAACGGTTCGGCGACGAACTCGTACACGAACGAACCTCCGGGCCGAACCACTTCGAAAACGCCGTCCATCTCTGCCGCATGGAATCCGTGAAAATGAATCGTGTGAGGATGGACGCCCAAGTTCCGGAAACGGACGCGGACCAAATCGCCTTCGGTCGCGCGCAGCGTCGGACCGGGAACCTGTCCGTTGAACGTCCATGCCGGATAGAGCACACCGGGAGCGACCTCGATCTCCCGATCGACGGCTCGCAGCTCGTATTCCCGCACCGTCTGTCCGTTCGCGGTCCGGCTCACGACACCGTAGTCGAAATGCTCGAGGAACACGGCAGGATCGATCGATCCTCGCGTCACGTCGCCCACGGTGCCGGCCGTCATGGGATCGTGCGCATCATGGGAAACACGTTCGGCCGCGCGTGCCACCTTGCTGGCGACGAGTAATCCCGCGGCGCCCGTCGCGCTTCGCTTGAAGAGATCACGCCGCGAGATCCGTTTCAACCAATGCATTACCCAACCTCCCTTGGCGCCACCGAACACAGCAGCGACTCGGCGAGCTCGTGACCAATGACCTGCTCCTTTGCAGGTTCGCCGATCAGTATGGTCGTCGGCCCTCGGAATGGTTGCCGAGCCAGCACCTCGAATGAAACGCCCGGCTTGAGCCCCAACTCGGCAAGAAAGCGAAGTTGCTCCGGGTCCCGGTCGCTCACTCTGCTCAGCTCTCCCAACTCCCCCACCGGCACCTCCGCCAGCGGGACATACACGGGAACTTCAATCACGCCGTCCTTGGTCGGGATCGGCGCGCCATGCGGATCGTATCGTGGGTTTCCCAACGCCATCGCCATCCGCTCGACCAGCTCATCCGTAACCGCGTGCTCCAGCCGCTCGGCTTCATTGTGAACGGAATCCCAGTCGTATCCCAGCTTGGTAGTGAGATACGTCTCGATGACGCGGTGCCGCCGCACCATCCGGAGTGCCGCGCGCCGGCCGGCACCCGTGAGCTGCACACCGCGGTACGGTTCGTGTTCAACCAGCCCTGACTCGGAGAGCTTCTTCACCATCCCGCTCACCGACGGGGCCGCGATGCGCAGCGCGTCGGCTATGGAGCTGGTTTGAGCCGGTTCACCTGACTTTTGAAGCTCGTAAATCGTCTTGAGATAGTCTTCCGTCGACCGGCTCAGGAACTGTTTGCTGGACTCCGCGCTCACGGCGACCTACAAAGGTTTAAGACAGCCTAAATTTTAGTAGAGGCGCCGCGAAAATACAAGGTCGTCAATCACAAACTCTGCTGGTCGGGCAGATCTGAAAGATCAAGCTAAGTCTATGATAGGAGTAATTATACGCCACGTCATCCCCCACACCACGTGCGGTCCGATCACGTAGGCCGGGACCTCCAGCGCCTGGCCCCGAACCATGACTTCGCGCGACTGGGCGCTGGATTTGAGCCGGGTGAGCGACGCCCAAACATGGAGATCAACTTCCGAGTTCTCGGCCACGTCGGGGCGCTCGTCGAGACCAAAAACAAAGGGTCGAACCACCACTGGGGGCAGGGTTGGCGTGCGTGGAAACAGATCGTCCAGCTCGCCTAGCAGTGCGGTCTGCGCCAGATCGATGCCGGTCTCCTCCCGCGTCTCCCGCCGCGCCGTGGCAAGGAGATGCTCGTCGGCTGGATCGCGGCGTCCGCCGGGGAGCGCGATCTGGCCGGACCACGGGTCTCCCTTCACGACGGCGCGTTTAATGAGCAGGAGGTCCACTCCACCAGCAGCCCCGGGCGTGAGCACGACGGCCACCGCCGCGGGAATGGCCTGTGCCTTTTCGACACGAACTGGCCTCCGGCTTCTCAAGTGGGCCTGGATCGCGTCGAGGCTGAGGTCAGTCATGTCGGAAATTTGGGGATTTAGCTTCGTTACGGCGCCGTTTCAGGCGGGTCGGTCCGAGTCTTGCGTAAAGGCTTGCACAGGTCCCTATATTGCGTGCGTCTTTGTTGCAGCGGTACCACGCCCAACCGTCCGAGGAGGCATGATTCGTAACTTTAGTGTCGGACTCGTCGCTTTAGCGACCATCGCCGCCGCCGGCATCGTCTGGCGACGCCGTCGGATTGTGGTTCCGGGTCTTACCGGTGTGAGATCTGGCAAGGTAGACACACTTTACGCAGCCGGCCTGTAGGCTCGGAGCTTTGAGGGGCCGCGGAAGACGGCCCTTAGCACCGGTCACAAGCGCCCGTCTCACAACAGATGACGGGTAAACCAGTCGACGGTCGCATCCATGGCCGCGTTCAGCTCAGGCGTGTCACCGCCCCACGGGTGCCGCGCTCCAAAGGTATGCGATCCACCAGAAATGATGCGCAACTCGGTGTTTTTCCCGGAGGCGGCTGCCTCGAGCCTCCGTGCGTCCGAAACCGGGACGGCTTCGTCTCCATCTCCGTGGACGATCAGCCACGGGATCGCCATCTGACGCGCCGCCCGCTCGATGTCGAGCGCGTCCCCGCGCTCCATGATGTCATCCAGAACGTCCGTGCGGAGCGGGAGGATGTCCCCGGTCCGCGCGTTCACTATGTCGATGCTTCCCTTCGACCGCCATTCGGCGACGGTCGCGTCGTCCCACCGCAGGACGTTGGCAATTGCCGACCAAGTGACGAGGGCTCCGACGGCGTCGTACGCGGCCGCATAGAGGGCCGCAACGCCGCCGCCACGGCTATGACCAAACAGCCCATACACTTCGGCCGGGCGGGCCGCCAGACCCGGAACCAGTTGTCCCCGATCGATGGCGTCAAATACGATGCGCAGATCCTCCAGGTCGTTCGAGAAGGTTTGACGGGCGAAGCGTTCGGGTTCGGAAAAGGACTCGCCGTCCGGCCCCACGCCGCTCCCGGAAAAATTGAACGACACGGCCGTCATGCCCGCGCGGGCAGCACGCGTCGCCAGATGGGGGAAAAAGCCCCAGTCCTTGAACCCCTTGAAGCCGTGGCAGATAACCACTACTGGACGCCCCTTCCCGTCGCCCGCGGTGCGGACGTCACCCCGCAGCGGCCCGCCGTCCGCGCCGGTCAGCTCGAAGTGCCGGGTCGTCAGCGTGGCCATGGCTTCCCCCTTACACCGCGAGCCGTCTGATGGGTCTCTCGTTGCAACCGCAGGAAACGGTTTCCGCGGCGGTGGGACGCGCGCTCGAGTCGATGCGCTCTGTACTGATCGTCAAATGGACTGACTGGTTGGCCGGCCGGATGGCGCAAGTCGACATCCTGGACCGACCGACCATCGAGCGACAAACCGCATTGCTCGTCGATGTGGTCATCGAGATGAACGGTCCGCTCCGGCACCAGGTTGCCGACCTCTGGTTCGACTCATGTGACTCGTACGGACGCGCCGCCGCCGCCCGAGGTCTGGCTTCCGGCGAGGTCGTCGAGGAGATCCAGTATCTGCGCGAGCTGCTCATTCGTCATCTCTCGGAGACCATCGTGGCACTCCCTGCCAGGCAGTCCATGGCCGCCGTGTTGCGGCTCAATCGATTCATCGACCAGGGGATCGCGCACGCGGTAGTCGGCTACACCGACGTGCTGGTCGAGAGCCTACTCAATCAACAAGGTATCGCGGTGACCGCCTCCGAACCCAACGCAGGGGAAACACACAAGCGGCTCGACCAACTGGAGCGAGAGCTGAAGGCGTTGCAGTCCACACGACCGCAGGCATCCCCACGCCCGAGCGATCACTAGCCCGCTACGTCTTCCCCTCCGTCTACATTGATGACATTGCCGGTTATCCAGTCCGCGTTTGGACTGGCAAGGGCCACAACCGCTCGCGCCACGTCTTCCGGCAACGTCAACCGCTTGTGCGGGTTTCGGCTCGCCGCGTCCACAAACAACTTGTCGCTTCCCGGTATCTTTTCCGACGCGGGCGTTCGCGTGACCCCACCTCGCAGCGCGTTCACCGTAATGGCGTGACCGGCCAGCTCGACGGCGAGTTGGCGGGTATGCGATTCCAGGGCACACTTGGCGGCTGATACCGCGCCGTACGCCGCGATCACCCGAGTCGAACCCGACGACGTCATTGAGAAAACGCGCCCGCCCTCCCCCATGAGCCCTCGCTTGACCACGTCCTGCGCCCAGTAGACCAACGAGTGCGCCATCACGTCGAGCGTCATCTCCATGTTCTTCTGGGTCAGCGCGTCTTCAGCGATGAACGGCTTCAATGTCCCGAACGCGAGCGAATGCATCAGGATCGCAACCGTGCCACCGTTCGCATCGATATCGCGAGCGAGCCTATCCAACACGTCGCCGCGTTTGTCTGCGTCAGCCGCATTGATATTGAAGAAGGCGGAACGTTGCCCCGCGCCCTCTATCTTCGTCTTGATTTCCTCCACATGTTTGAGCCCAGCCTTGCGATCGAGGTGGACGCCCGCTATGTCGTAGCCGGCCTGTGCCAGCTCCAACGAACAGGCTTCACCAAACCCGCTCGACGCGCCGAGCACGAGCGCCCAACGCGGCGTCGTCGTCTGTGCGTGGGACACGACTGGTCCTCCATCTGATGGATCGCGGAACTTAAGCCATGAAGATTCACGTCGCCATCGCAGCCGGACTCGTGGGAGGCCTTCTCTTCGGACTCCTCGCTGCTGCCACGGGAATTCCCGCCTTGCTCACGCTTGCGGAAGGTGTCGAGCCGCTGGGCGCCGCGTTCGTCAATCTGCTCAAGATGGTAGTCGTGCCATTGGTGGGGACCACGCTGTTCGTCGGCGTTGCGAGCATGGGAGATCTGCGTCGCCTGAGCCGCATCGGTGCGTACACGCTGCTGTTCTTCGCCGCAACGACGTTGGTGAGCATCCTGCTCGGCATGGGAACGATGCGACTCATGCTGCCGCTGGCCGGCGACGTTGCCATGGCGCCGCTTCCCACAGATGCCGCCGATGCACCCGCGTTGCCCGGCCCGATCGATTTCTTGTTGAGTCTGATTCCGGACAATCCGTTTGCGGCCGCGGTCGACGGCGCGCTGCTGCCGATGATGGTATTCACCGTGTTGTTTGCCGCGGCGGTGGGAACGCTGGGCGACGATGACAGAAGACGGCTCATGACGTTTGCCAACGCGGCGACCCGGGCCCTTATCAGATTGGTACACTGGATTCTGTGGGTTGCGCCAATCGGTGTGTTTGCGCTGGCGGCCCCGGTGACTGCTCGAACCGGTTTCGGCTTGCTTCAGAGCCTGGCCGTGTTTGTCGTCGCCGTGCTCATTGCGCTGTTCATCTTCGTGGGCGCCGTGTACCTGCCGGCGGTGCGCATCTTGGGCGGAGTGGGTCCCGTCAAGTTTCTGAAATCCGTCATCGGGTCACAGATCATCGCGTTCACCACCACCAGTTCCGCCGCCACTATCCCTGCGATGCTGGAGAACGCAACCGAAGACCTGAAGCTGTCGCCGGCCGTCGCGAGTTTCGTCATTCCATTGGGAGCCGCAGTTGGTCGGGCGGGGAGCGCACTGTTCCAAGGCGCCGGGCTCGTTTTCCTGGCGTGGCTCTACAGCGTTGAGATTCCGGTCGTGGCCGTGGGAGGCGCGGTGCTCGCCGTCGCGCTCGTTTCGATCACGGTGGCCGGGGTGCCCTCGGCCAGCATCATGACGCTCGCTCCGGCCCTCGCGACGGTTGGCGTCCCGGCGGCCGGCCTGGCAGTCCTCCTGGGCGTCGACCGCATTCCCGACATGTTTCGCTCGGCAACGAACGTCACTGGAACTTTGGCGGCGACCGTCATCATGCACCGCTCAAACCCCGGGCTGCCCGTTTCCGGCACCGCTCCTCCCGGAGGAACCGTGGACTAGCTTCATGCCGTACCGTTTGGCTGCCGACGCCGTCGTACTGCTCCATCTCTCGTTCACCGTGTTTGTGGTCGTGGGCGGATTCGTGGCGTGGCGTTGGCGGCGCGTCGCATGGATACACGTGCCTGCCGCCATTTGGGGCGCGCTGATCGAATTCGCCGGCTGGGTTTGCCCTCTCACACCGCTCGAGAACCACCTCCGCCGGCTGGCCGGCGCCGCGGGCTACGAAGGAGGGTTCTTGGAGCACTACATCATTCCGTTGCTCTACCCTCCGGGGTTGACCCCGGCGATCCAGATTGCCCTCGGAGTTGGCGTACTGATCGTGAATGGGTTTGCGTACTGGATATACTTCTTTAAGAGGAGTTAGGATCCAGGAGCTAGGGGGGTGCGCGGCCCTAGCACCTAGCTCCTGACTCCTAACCCCTTTAACTCTTAATACCTGCTTTAAATCATATGACGAACAACGACACCAGCCGCATCCCTCTCATCCCCCGCGAAATCCTCTTCGGAAACCCCGACAAGGCATCCCCTCAAGTTTCACCTGACGGGAAGCTGATGGCATACCTGGCGCCCCACGACGACGTGTTGAATGTCTGGGTGGGCACCGTCGGGCAGGACGACTATCGCCCCGTCACAAACGATACCGATCGTGGCATCCGCGTGTATTTCTGGGCGCACAACGGCCGCCAAGTTCTCTACCTTCAGGACGAAGCGGGAAACGAGAATTGGCGGCTCTACAGCGTCGATATCTCGACCGGCAAGACCACCGAGCACACGCCGTTCGACGATGTGCAGGTACAAATCCTCGAACACGACAAGCACTTCCCGGACGATGTTTTGCTCGCCATCAACAAGGACGATGCGCGCTTCCACGACGTCTACCATCTCAATCTCCGGTCGCACGAGCTGACCCAGGTTGCCAAAAATCCCGGCAACGTCACGGCATGGCTGGTGGACGCGGAGCTGGCGGTGCGCGGCGCGACGGCGGCGACGGCGGCGGGTGGGTTTGATTTTCTGATCAGGGATTCCCGGGACGACGAGTGGCGGACCTTGGTCTCGTGGAGCGCGGAGGATGCGCTGACGAGCGCTGCGCTCGGGTTCACGCGCGATGGAGGGTCCGTGTACCTGCTCGACTCGCGTGACGCCAACGCCGCACGCCTCGTCAAACTCCATATTGGAACGCGGGAAACTCGAGTGCTCGCGGAAGATCCCACGTACGATGTAGCCGGCGCGATGATCCATCCGGACACACGCGAGATTCAGATGGTGTCGTTCTTGAAGGCGCGCACGGAGCACGTTGTTTTGGATCCGTCGATCGAAGATGACATCGCGGCCATCCAGCTACTCAACCCGGGTGACTTCGACGTGATCAACCGCAACCACGCCGATGATGTGTGGCTCGTGGCGTTCATCGAAGACAACCAACCCATTTCGTACTACTCGTTCGACCGGAAGACGCGGGAAGGAACCTTCCTGTTCCACAACCGTTCTGCTCTGGCTGAGTACACGTTGGCAGAGTCGAGGCCGGTGGCGTTTCAGGCGCGGGACGGTCTCACGATTCACGGGTATCTCCATCTGCCGGCGGATGGCAAGGGCGGAGCGCGTCCGATGGTGCTCAACGTGCACGGCGGCCCGTGGCACCGCGATACCTGGGGGTACGATCCGGAGGCACAGTGGTTCGCCAACCGTGGCTATGCCTGTCTTCAGCTCAACTTTCGCGGCTCCACGGGTTACGGAAAACGAGTGCTGAACGCCGGGGACAAGGAGTGGGGCGGCAAGATGCACGATGACTTGGTGGACGGCGTCCGTTGGGCCGTTGAATCGGGGTACGCGGACCCCAACCGGATTGCCATCTACGGCGGGTCGTACGGTGGCTATGCCGCGTTGGTCGGAGCCACGTTCACACCGCAATTGTTCACGTGCGCAGTCGATATCGTCGGTCCCAGCAATCTCATAACGTTCATCAACACCATCCCTCCCTATTGGTCCTCGTATCTCACCTTGCTGCACCAGCGCGTTGGCAACCCGGAAACGGAGGCGGAGTTCTTGAAGTCGCGTTCTCCGTTGTTTCACGTGGACAAGATTCAGATCCCGATGCTGATCGCCCAGGGCGCCAACGATCCCCGCGTGAAACAGGCCGAGTCGGAACAGATTGTCGAGGCGATGAAGAGCAAGGGCATCGACCACAGCTACATGTTGTTTGAAGACGAAGGACACGGGTTCGCCAAGCCGGAAAACCGGCTCGAGTTCTATGCGGCTGCCGAGAAGTTCCTAGCGAAGCATCTGAACGGAAAGGTGGAAAACGGCGGGGCGAGCTAGCCGAAGCGCGTGCAGTAGATTGGGGGCAAATGGGTGGACACGCACGTCCACGTGTCGCCCTCGTTTTCGGTAACCCATAGCGAGCCGGTCGTGCTCCCGAACACGACACGCTCACCCGTCTTGTCAACGTCGAGGGCGTGGCGGAAGGTCAGGTCATAGGCACGCTCTTTTGGTAACCCCTCCGTGAGCACGTCAAACGATTTGCCGCCGTCCCGTGTGCGCGAGACCACGAGCCGCCCGTCTACCGGAATGCGATGCTCATCGCTCACCCCGGGAACGAACCAAGCGGTGTCCGGCTTCTCCGGATGCACTCCCACGGCAAACCCAAAGGTGGATGGCGGAACGTCTTTCACCTCCTGCCAGGACGCCGCGCCGTCCACCGTGCGAAACACGCCGTTGTGATGTTGCGCCCAGAGCGCGTCCGGCGCGGACACGCACTGAACGACGCGGTGGGGGTCCTGAATGTGAGGCAGGTTCTTCTGTTCCGGCGGCATGTACGCCGCCCACATCCCGTCCGCACGGCAGCTCCAGCTCTCGAGATTGTCTTCGGTGAGCCACACGCCGCCACAGGAGACACCGACCGCAATGCGGTTCGAATCCCGTGGATCGACGCAGATCGAATGAATGCCCGGGTGTTCCGCGCCGCCGCCAAACCATTCTTTCCGCAGCGGATGCTCCCACAGCGAGTCGACCAGACTCCACGAGTCGCCGTTGTCGTGTGACACGAACAGTCCGCCCGGGATCGTGCCGCAGAGCAGCGTATCCTGACGGTCGGCTCCGCCCGTTTCCAGCGACCAGATCATGATCACTCGGCGGGGGGTCTCATCGCCGGATAGGGGGTTCACGTCAGGCTTCGTGCCCTCAGCCACCTCCGGGAAAGCCGGGGTCGCAACCTCGGCCCAGTGCTTTCCGTCATCCAGCGAGCGATGGAGCTTCGTGCCAAAGTGACCGTGGTGGAGCGCCGCAAAACTGGACTTGCCGGGCAACACCATCGACACGTGGTCACCCAGGAATCCCATTGGAGATACTTCCCAACGGCCTTTTCGCTTTCGCTCGACCTCAAAGAGGCCTTTTCGCGTCGCGACGAGAATCCGGTCGCTCATGTTGGGTTACCCGCCGGAGAGTGCCTGCATGACGTACACCTCACCGTCTGCCGGAACCGGATCGCTGAGGCCGGACCGGTCCTTGATGCTCGCGCCGTTGACGAACACCACCATGTGTTGCCGCAAGGCTCCCTGGTCGTCCAACACGTAGCCGCGGGCACGTTGGTTCTCCGCAAAGACCGCGTTCAGCACTTCCTTGACGGTGCCACCGGAAACGTGGGTCGGTGGACAGGTCACGTGCCGTTGCAAGTTGGGGGTGAACTCTACCCGTGCCATCAGCCCGAGATACTATGGCGCCGTCAGGGCGTCAAGTCTCACACGCACCCGGTTATCGCTCAGCCGGAACGATGCGCCCCTGGCTCAGCCCTGACACCAGAAGATACATTGGCTGGCCCATGCCTTCACGCATCCGCTTCGAGTATCACCGTCCCGGTAAGGACACGACGATCTACCACGAGTGGCTGGTGATCGACCGTCCTGACGTAAAGGTGCTGTTGCTGGACGAGTATGCGGGGAGAGAGATGACGGTGGGAAAGAGCCGGATCTTGGACGACGGGGCGCCGATCGTATGGTTCATTTTCCCCGACGCGTGGTACGATGTCGGGCGGTTTCACCGCGCCAAAGGCACGTTCACCGGCTGGTACACCAACTTCTCGCGGCCCGTGCAGGTCGGAGAGAACCGCTGGGTGGGTTACGATCTGTTTCTGGATCTCTGGCAACCGGCTGATGGGAGCCACGAATGGCTGGATGAAGAGGAGTTTGACAAAGCCGTGAAGTCGGGAATCATCGACACGTATACGAGCCGCCGAGTGGCCCGCGAGCGGGCATCCGTGGAAAGCCAATTGGTTGACGGAGCATGGCCGCCGCAGATTGCCCGGGATATAGACCTCAAACAGGTCCTGGATCTCCGAAATACGGGCACCCGCTCGTAACCCATGATAGATCACCTAACACCCAACACCTAACCCCAACTCCTAAACTCTGAACCCTGACTCCTACCATCGATCACCTAACACCTAACACCCAACACCTGACACCCAACACCTGAATCCCTAGCTCCTAGCTCCTAGCTCCCATCACAACACAAACCCAAAGACCACAAACAGAGTAATCGCAATTCCCGCCGCAACCAGCGCGTAGGGAAGCTGCGTTCGCACGTGGTCGATGTGGTCGGTTGCCGACGCCATGGAGGCCACGATGGTGCTGTCCGAGATGGGTGAGCAGTGGTCGCCGAAGATGCCGCCGCCCAGGGCTGCCGCGAGGGTGAGCGCGGGGTGGAGCTCGAGCAGCGCCACCATGGGGATCACGATAGGAATCATGATGGCAAACGTGCCCCATGACGTCCCCGTGGAAAACGCGATCACGCAGGCGAGCAGAAAGATGAGGGCCGGAATCACGGCAGTGGGAAGCCGTGCCTGGGCTGCTTGCGCTAAGTACTCGCCGGTGCCAAGCCCTCGAACTGTCGTACTGATGGCAAACGCCAGCACGAGCACCAAGACGAGCGGCATCAAC
>JBFHWR010000012.1:0-22925 GCA_041599395.1 Gemmatimonadales bacterium
CGCGCGACAATGATCTCGTTGTCGGCACACACGGCCGGAGTATTTGGATCCTCGATGATTTGACGCCTCTCGTGGAATGGTCGCGGTCTCGTCCCCAAGTGGCGCACGTGTTCCCAATCCGCCCTTCGACAATCTTCCAATACTGGAAGGACACGTCGTACCGCGGACAGGCGGCATATGCGGGCGAGAACCCTCCCTTTGGCGCCCTGATCACCTATTACCTGCCGCGCGACACCGAGTCGGCCGAGCTACGGGTCGTAAACCAGCAAGGAGACACGGTGCGAACCATGGACGTTCCGTCACACCAGGGGATGCACCGGGTCGCGTGGGACCTGCGACATGCCCTTGGCACCCGGTCATTCGGCGAAGGCGGCGGCAATGAGGCAGCGTCAACCCCGCTGCCGCAGCCGGTAGAGGCTCGCGGTCCCTTCGTGTCGCCGGGAACGTACACCGCGGTCCTTCACGCCGGTGGGTCGCAGGTAACGCAGGCTGTCCTGGTGCGGGGTGATCCCTTGCTCGTCCTCACGCAAGACCAGTGGCGGGATCGGGAAACGTTCCTGCTCCAGCTGCGGAGCTTGCAGGGGAACATTCAGGAAACGATCGAACAGCTGCGAGACCTGAAGGGTGACGAACAGGGGATGGACGCCGATTCGATACAGGCTATCGAGAGAAGCCTGTTCCAGCTCCGCGGGCGGGCCGCCAGTGTTGCCAGCGAGTTCAACGGACGGGGAGTGCGGCAGGGGAGTCTCTTTCCGCCGACTGCGACACACCGGGCGCGGCGCCAGGCAATCGAAGACTCGCTCCGGGAACTACAACAGAAGCTACGGGAGTTTACTGACCGTTAGGGTCGGTTCGGCGGTTCCGCCGCCGGCCAACTCCCACGCGTCAGAACGCGATCACCCGCTTCGTCGACAGGGTTCTTTCAGCCGGTGTTCACCTCGGTCGCTTCCAGCTCCACCGAGCTGTCGTCGTCCATATTGAACAGTACGTAGAGCGGCAACGGCAGGGCATTCGAATAACAGCTGTTGATCTTTTCCTCACCGTCCTCCTCCATCACCATTCTGACGCCGGTCACACCCGCGTACGTGCAGTTCTCGGTCACCGCGAATGAGACGTTCCCCATGCTCCAGGAGTTGCCAACCGTGAAGTTTTGGCCCATCACCATGGCCCATGTCGGCGCAAACAGCGCCGACGCGACCGGTATGAGCGTGAAGCAGGTCATCATCATCTGCCCCGCCACGCCCGCGCCCGGTGCAACCGAACTGCTCGTGTTGCAGGAATTGTCACCGACCTGCGCTTCGATACTGACTTGCACTTGGCCACCGCCTGCGGCCGCCACCGCAATCTGGTAGTACCCTTCGGTCGTCGTCCCGTCCTCGACGAATGTGACATCAAACCGCATGAGCTGGCCGGGTTGGAACTGATAGAGCATCGGCCCACCCGGCTGCTGGGCTACACCCATGGTTGGGAGGATCACACCAACGGCGAGAATCGAGGCGATGCGACCCACGCGATGTGTGAACGAACGAGAACTCATGGGATCCCCCGCTGTTGCAGAAATAGATGCCGAAGCCGCAGACCGGTGTGCTATCGTTTCGGCCGCTCCTGAAATATGCCAGGCACGGATCGCGCTGTCATCAGGCAATGGGTCGGACACCTGCCTTTGACGCAGGTGCAGGAAGCTGGGAGCGGAGGTGACGGAACAGCTCGCGGATGTTCCGGGGGTTCTGGCCCAGGTCGGCATTGCCCACGCGCGAACGCGACACGGCCGACACGACTCGCTCGCTCCCACCGTCGGCGATCCGTACCGTCACGTCGTCCTTGAACCGCAAGAGCTTTGTGGTGCGCACGAGTCGAACCGTCACACCGCTGTCGTCCTGCAGTTCCGCGGCCCACGTCCAGTGCGCAAAGCGGCCCGTCGTGCGGCGGAGCGCGTCGAGAATCTCGTCGGTCTGGACCGATGTCACGATTGGGCGAAGTGTCGCATCAGCGGCATGGGGATCGGTCTCGGCGACATTGACGGTGAAGTCGCGCCGCCAGTCGTCTACCACAAGGAAGAGGGCGAGGGCGACGGCGACGGCCGCGGCAACCAAGACCGCCATCACGTATCGCATGGCCCGGACATCGTGAGGCCTGGTCCAGCGAGCCGGACGCCGGAGCGATAGCCCACGTCAAGATCGGAACCGTGCGGACACGAACGTTGCCAGCCCGATCGATCGGTTTTTTTATCGAGTGTCAATGGACGTTACCGCTCCTGCCATCGAAGTCCGTTTGTGAGCGCGGTGTCCTCATTGGGGTTGCAGCTCAGCCTCGAGCGCGGCTTCTAAATCCGGATGTTGGTACTCGAAACCGGCGTCGACCAGCTTCTTCGGAAGCACGCGGGCGCTCGCGAGCAGAAGTTCCCGCCCCATTTCGCCGAACAGGGCCTCAATGGCAAAGCTTGGAAGCGGGAGGATCGCAGGCCGATGCAGGACGTGCCCGAGAGCGCGGACAAATTCCCGATTGGTGACCGGTCCTGGCGAGACGGCGTTCACCGGCCCCTTCAGCTCCTCGCGGTCGAAGATGAACCGGATGGCGGCGATCAGGTCATCGAGGGCGATCCAGCTCATCCATTGCTTTCCGGAACCGAGTGGGCCACCGACGCCAAGACGGAAGGGTGTCAGCATCTCGGCTAATGCCCCGCCGCGCGACGAGAGCACCATGCCGATCCGGATATTCACGACGCGAATGCCCGCGTTGGCGGCCGGCTGGGTGGCCTCTTCCCAGGCTTTGGCAACGGTGGAGAGAAACGCGTCACCCGGTTCGCTCTTTTCAGTCAGCGGTTCATCGCCCCGATCTCCGTAATAGCCAATGGCCGAGGCCGCGACCAGAACGGATGGCTTGCGGTCGAGCCGTGCAAACCCCTCCGACAGATTGCGCGTCCCCTGGATCCGGCTGGTCGCGATGGCGGTCTTCTTGGCCGCGGTCCATCGGCCCGTAATGCTCTCTCCCGCCAGATGCACCACCGCGTCAACGCCCGCCAATTCAGGGGCCAGCACATCGGTGGAGGGATCCCAAGTCACGTCAGGGGCCTGGGCATCCTTCCCGGGCCGAATGAGCCGATGGATCTGGTGACCAAAGCCGGTCAGCGTTGAGACCAACGCCGACCCGATCATGCCCGACGAACCGGTCACGGCAACGCGCATCGTGTCTCCTTTACTCCGGGAGGCCCGCCCCCGCCCGGGACACCGCTCCCGCACCAAAGCTCAGTGACGGTGCCATGTATCGCTCGATGTACGATCCAACGCGAAACTTTCGCGCCGTGTTCTCGGAGCTCATGTATCGCACTTTGCCGAACACCGAGCGCTCGGGACCCCATGGCCGATCGTACCGTCCCAGGATCCAGAAGATGCCACTGTACGAGTTCGGGTCTCTCCCGTCCAATGCGTACGCGTTGTTCAGCTCCAGCATGATCTCCAGCGCACGCTCGGGTGATTCGGCCCACTCCAGAATCTTCTTTCCCCACAGCATCCGGAGGTAGTTGTGAATCCGACCTTCCTCGACGAGCTGCGTTTGAGCGGCGTTCCAGAGAGGATCGTGTGTCGACGCGGACTCGAACTGCTCGAGGTCGTAAACATAGTCTCGCGGATCGCCGGCATGCTCGGCCAGGGTCTGCTGCGCCCAATCGGGGAGAGACGAATACCGATCGTGATCTGAATGATTGACGCACATATTGAATCCCAGTTCTCGCCACGTCACCAGCTGATCGAGAAAAGCCTGCGTTTCCTCGTTTGTCCCCCACCAGCCTTCCCGCCGCCCCGACATTTCGGGGACAACACCCATCGGCGACCAACCGACTTCCCGGGCCACGGCGTCGAACACCTGGTGAGCTCCGACGTGCCCGAAATGAAGGTAGGGCGAGAGACCGCTGGTCGCGGGAATCGCGGGATCATTTCGATCAACGTACGAAGCGAGCCGCTTGCGGATAAATCGCGCGAGCACTCGTGCCGCCGTGCTGGCGCCACCGGAGTACGCAACTGGCGTGATCGTCCGATCGACCGGAAGGTTGGAGAGGATGTCCGCGGTGTCATCCTCCACTGGGGCAGGCGGCCAGCGTTCCAGAATGTCCACCGGCACCGACGTCAGCGACGGGATTGTGCTGCGCCGGAAAGGATCTTCCGTTGGAGAGACGTCGAGATGCTGCAGGAGGTTCTTATGGAGGAAGCCCCTAAACGAAAACGCGGTGGTGAAGACCCTGTCGGTCACGCGCATGGGCAGGAGCCCGTTTGAGTCCACTTTTTCGAGCCGAACAGACAGCTTCGAACCAGCGGCTTCGATCATCCTCGGCAGGAAGAACGCCGGGAAGTCGTCGGTGACGACGACACAGGCTTCACTGGCGAGCTGCTCGAGGAGACCCTTGCCCTCCCCGGGCGACGGCTCGACATACGGGTAGTAGAACACCCCGGTGTCCTGAAGCCGCTTTCCGTTATCCCGCATCCCGTCGAGCACGAATTGGTGCAGGCGCGCCGAGGCCCACGGGTACTCGGTACGCAGCGCCTCGAGAACGACCAACGGTTTGTTGAGTTCGGACGCCCATTCCACGGCGCGGTCGAGACTGAAGTTCCACTGGGTCCTGCGGTTGGCAACCATCCAATACAGGATGTACCGCCCCTCGTTGCGAATGGGGCGCTGATTGACGTTGACGATTCGGGATTGCGGCACTGCGCTCATGGTGTATTAGCCTGTCGTCCGCACCGCTGCGGCCGTGAGAGATTTGCGTTTGCCTCGAACCGGCGATCTGAATCAGTCGCCAGACCGATTCGACCCATTGCTGCCGGAGAGGCGCTCGAGCGTGGAACGGAGGCTCGCCACATCTGGAAGCACGGTTGCGCCTATTTCGTTCAAGGTATCCCGATACCCGGCGGCGGCCCGCCCCCCGACGATCACCGCGATTCGCCCATCGAGTTTTCGACGAAGCTCCCGCAACTCCTCTGCGAGGCCTGGGTCGTCGGCAGGATGGACCAGACTGAGCGCGACAGCGTTGACACCGACGCGATGAGCCGCACGCACGATCTCGTCCGCTGGAAGATCAGCGCCAAGATACGTCACCCCCCATCCCAGCGCGGCGGACGCTGCTGCCACCAGGGACGCCCCGATCTCGTGGCGTTGACCCGCCGGCGTCGCCACCACGATCCGTGAGACGACGGCATCCGGGTGCAGCGACCCGGACACACTCGCCAGCGTCTGTTGCACGACGGCACTGGCCAGGTGTTCTTGGCTGGGCCCCAACTCGCCATCCCACCAGAGCTGCCCGATGCGCTCCATCAAGGGCGCAATGACTCCAACGATCAACTCCATGGGTGGGAGGAGTATCGTGGCTCGACGGAGTTCGGCTTGCAGTTGGGAACCGTCCAGTGCGCGCACGGCGTCCAGCGCCCGCTCCAGCAACTCGGCCGCTGCATGCGGCTCAGCCGGCTCCGCCGGCCGCGAGAGGGCGCCGGCCTGCGCGACCCGATCCTCGCGCACCATTTCCTGTAATTCGTCGGTACTCAAAGCCGCCACATCGCCGATCCGCCGTCCAGCATCCGTCGCCTCTCTAAGAAGAATGAGGCGCTCGATATCACCGTTCGAATACAGCCGCCGTCCCCCCGGTGAGCGGGTGGGCTGAACAACCGAATACCGCTTCTCCCACGCGCGGAGTACGTCCGCCGTGAGACCTGAACGGCGCGCAACAACCTGAATCGGGTGTCGAGCCTCAGCCCTCGAGATCTTCTGGGTCGTCATGCTTAATCCTAAAAAGAGCCTGTTTATGTTACGATGTCGTCTATCTGCTGTCAAGCATTATACTTGGACAGATACTTGACAAAGCTCTACCAGCGCCCTAGCTTCTTGGACACGATTTGGACGACAGGGCCAGCGAGGTCGATCTGCGGTCTCCCCTGCGGCCTGTCTAAACTCAACGGAGGAATTCCATGCGCAGGATCATCACCTCAGCAGCAGCGGCCGCGGTGCTGGCTCTCTTCTCGGTGGCCCCGGCGTCAGCGCAGTACAGCATGAAGGACAAGGCAGAGACGATGAAGGGCAAGCCGGACATCGTGGACGTCGCCGTGAGCGCGGGTTCGTTCAACACCCTGGTCGCCGCCGTGAAGGCCGCGGGACTCGTCGAAACCCTCAAGGGCAAGGGCCCCTTCACCGTGTTCGCACCCACCGACGAAGCTTTCGCGAAGCTCCCGGCTGGGACGGTGGAGAATCTCCTCAAGCCGGAGAACGTCGATCAGCTCCGCGCGATTCTCACCTACCACGTGGTTTCGGGCAAGGTGATGGCGTCAGACGTCGTCGGGCTCGAGAAGGCAACGACCGTGCAGGGGCAATCGCTTGCCATCTCGACCAAGAACGGCAAAGCCATGGTGGACAACGCCGAAGTCATCAAGACGGACATCGAGGCGAGCAACGGCGTCATCCACGTGATCAACGCGGTGGTTCTTCCCAGTATGTAAGCCGTCGCGCGGCGCTCCCGACTGAGTCGGAGGCGTTCTCGGGTGCGGGGCTCCACAGTGGGGCCCCGCTCCTTCTCTTCGTCCACCTTGATTTCGAACTTCCGGCCCGATGAACGAAACAGCAGCGCGTAGTGGAGACCGAGGAATCACCTTGTTGACGGGTGCCAGCGGGTACGTTGGCGGCCGGCTGCTACGAGAGCTCGAGCGCAGCGGGCACCGCGTACGATGCACGGCGCGGAACCCGGCCTTCCTTCGCGAGCGCGTCCCTTCCAGCGTCGACGTCGTTCACGGCGACGTGCTCGACGCAGAGACTCTGCCGGCGGCACTTCACGGGGTGCACACGGCGTATTACCTCATCCACAGCATGGGCTCGACCGGTGATTTCGAGCGCCAGGATCGGGCCGGCGCTGAGAACTTTGCGAGAGCAGCGCGCACAGCGGGGGCGAAACGCATCATCTACCTGGGCGGTCTGGGGCATGGTGACGATCTGTCTCGGCATCTGCGAAGCCGACACGAAGTCGGTCGCATTCTTCGCGAATCCGGTGTACCGACCGTGGAGCTTCGAGCCTCAATCGTCATTGGTTCGGGCAGCCTTTCGTTCGAAATGATCCGTGCATTGGTCGACAAACTGCCGGTCATGATCACTCCGCAATGGGTTCACGTCGCCGCCCAACCCATTTCAATCGAAGATTTGGTGAGCTACCTCCTCGAAGCTGCAGCCATTCCATTTGATCAGAGCACAGTGTTCGAGATCGGCGGCCCGGACCGCGTATCCTATGGCGAGGTGATGCGCGAGTACGCAAGACAACGCGGTCTCAGGCGAATCATGATCCCCGTGCCGGTCTTGAGTCCCCGGCTCTCCAGCCGGTGGCTGGGGCTCGTGACACCCCTGTACGCTCGGATCGGACGAAAGCTGCTGGATTCCGTTCGCAATGAAACGATAGTTCGAGACACGCGAGCGCTGGAGGTCTTTCCGATTCGTCCGCGAGGTATTCGTGAAGCCATCCAGCGAGCACTCGTTAACGAGGATCACGACTTTGCACAAACCCGGTGGTCCGACGCGCTGTCGTCGAAGGGACGGACCCAAACGTGGGGAGGGGTCACCTTCGGATCGCGAGTCGTCGATTCGCGTGCTGTCTCGGTAAGCGCCACGCCGTCCGAGGCGTTCGAGCCAATTCGCCAGCTTGGTGGTCGCGTAGGGTGGTACTTCGCCGATTGGCTCTGGCATCTGCGCGGGTTCCTGGACCTGTTGGTTGGCGGTGTCGGCATGCGGCGGGGACGCCGTCACCCGAGAGAACTCCGGTCGGGCGACGCCGTCGATTTCTGGAGGGTGGAACGAATCCAGCCACCCCGTCTGCTCTTGTTGCAGGCGGAGATGCGACTGCCGGGGCGCGCTTGGCTACAGTTTGAGATTGAACCGACACAGGCGGGCTCGACAATTCGACAGACCGCGATCTTCGATCCCGTTGGATTGTTTGGGCGACTGTATTGGTATGTTCTCTATCCGGCGCACGTCATGATCTTTCGTGGGATGCTGCGTCGCATCGCACGCGCGGCGACCCGCGTCACCTCTGCGCCAAAACTCGCAACCGCCGACTCGTCCAAATCGGGTTGATAGCCACAGAGGTCTCGGGCCTCTGCGTTCTCTTTGTTGCTTCTCCGCGCCCTCTGCGGGCAGACTTCAGCGACGGGCCGCGTCCGCCTCCTGCTCGGTCGAGAACAACTGTCCGGTCGTGAGCTCCAGCGCGATCCGGTCTGCGTCGTAGATCTCGTCGAGCGCTTCCAGGATTCCGCGGGCATCGACCGAGATCGACCGGTTCTTGTCGGGCAGATAGATGTAGTCGCCGGGCAGACTCTCGATGTTGCCGTCAAACACCAAACCCACCACTTCGAGATCGGTGTTCAACACCGGGGACCCGGAGTTCCCTCCAATAATGTCGGCGGTCGCGACAAAGTTGAGTGGTGTCGACAAATCAAAAGAGGGCGGCCGCGTGCGCCAACGATCAGGGAGGTTCCACTCGCCGTCCGGTCCGTGTGAATGGAACCGATCGTACATTCCATAGAACGTCGTGTAGACGGGGGCCATCGTCCCGTTGTAATCGTATCCCTTGACGACACCGTCCGCGATCCGAAGGGAGAACGTCGCGTCCGGGGGGATCGTCAGACCATACACGGCGAATCGTGCCCGCCCGAGCGATCTGGCCACGTCTTCCTCCTGCTCGCCCAGTACCGCAAATGCCTGTTGGAACGCGCCAAAGCGGTCGGCAATGGCGCTCACCAATTGTATGGCAGGATCAGTCGGTACCAGCGAACCTGATTCGATGCAGTCGGCAGCTTGGACCGAGTCGGCGAGTACCGAATTGGCGAGTATGTCCTGCGCAGCAGCCTCGGGGGTTCGGCGGCGCAACACCGCCGCAACCGATTCGTCCCGATCAGCGAGATGACGCTCGAAGTCACGCAGGCGCGCAGCCAGGAGACGGTGCTGCAACGCAACCGGTTGCTCGCCCACACTCTGTAGCCGGCCGGCGATATTCTGCAGGACCTGTTCCGGCGCACCGGCGTCGCGTTGAGCGAGGTAGAGCTGTCCCCAGTATGCGCGCCGCATGACCGCAGAGGAGAAGTTCCCGCTCGTCAAGGCGATGAACGCGGCATAGTCCGCGTCGTACTCGAGCTTCGCAGTTTGGATCTGCGCCATCTCGTCGAGTAATCCGCCGTACGGTTCGTTCAACGCGGAGTGGCGCGCGATCGCCTCACCAAACTGTCGTTCGCTGTCGCGCCGCTTGGCCATGATTACCGGATCGTTGAGCGCAGCCCACCGCCCCGTATAGAGCTTTTCGGTATTCAACAATCCAAAGATGGTGTTGCGCAGGTCCATGGCTTCGCCAATCTCAGGATTCTCATCATAGAACGCCTGCAACGCGTCGGCACGGCTGGTCACGAGATCGAGAATCGCTCTGTCCTGCACCAATCGGCGGAACTCCAGTTGCGCCACCGTCTCCAGACGGCTCGTCGAACCCGGGTTACCGATGACGAAGACGGCGTCTCCGTTCTCTATCCCGCGCTGGCTCCAGGGGAAGAAATGCTCGGGCCGGTACGGCTCGCCGTTCTCGTCGTACAAACGGAAGAACGAGACGTCGAGGACGTAGCGCGGATAGGTGAAGTTGTCGGAGTCGCCCCCGAAGTAACCCATCTGCAGTTCAGGAATCATCACGAGCCGTACATCGCTGTAGCGTTTGAAAACGTACGCCGAGGTCTTGGCGCCGTTCCACAGCGCAATGATTTCCACCACGATCCCCGCGTCTTCGCCGCCGTACGCTGCCCCTATCCGTTGCTGCAGCTCGTTCGACACCTGTCGGTTTGCCTGCGCCAGCGCCTCGCCAGTGACACCCTCCAGGCGCGCGTCCACCTCCTCCGACACATCGTCGATCGCGATGAGCTGATCGACATACAGGCCCTCCACCCGGCGTTCTTCGGCGAGCGACGGCGCGTAAAACCCATTGTCGAGGATGTTCTCCCCGGGCTGGCTCACTTGGCTTCCGCTCCCGCGGCCGCAGTGGTGATTCGTCATCACCAGGCCGTTGGGCGACACGAAGGACGCAGTGCAGTTCGGCAGCCGGAGAGCCCCCAACCGCGCTCGTGCGAACCACGCCGAATCTGGTTGGAATTCGTAGGTCTCGCGAAAGTAATCGAGTGGCGGGTATTCGAACGTCCACATCTTTCCATTGTCGAATCGCCCGGCCTTGACCGTATCCAGGTCGATGCCGGGGATCGACGGCATCACGGGCGCCGCCATCGGCGGCATCATGACCGGTGCTTCGAGGCCTGGCTCCGCTTGCGGAACCGCCGCCACATCGGGCGTCGCGGCGGTGGAGGCCGCGCAGCCCAGTGCGACCAGAGGTACGGCGACGCCGAGCGTGAGCGCGCTGAGCAAGCGGGAACGCACAGTGTGTTTCATTTTTGGGGCCTTTGGTACAGGTGGAGACTTGATATCGATGGTAATCCGATTCTGTGAACGCCGTGATTGAGCCCTGAGAAATCCGAGATTTCCCGAAACAGGCCACCCCTACGCTTTCAGGTTGCTACCGACTGCCGAACCTTCAAGATTGCCCAATCCCTCGGCCGTCCCCTGTTATATGCGGCGTGCCAAAAATAACCATTGTCCTCGCGCATCCAATACGCCGGGAAGCGGCAATGAAGAACGCTTCAAGAAGCCGCCTCATTGCAACCGCCACCCATCGAGAGCACCCCCAACACATACACGACGAGTCTGCGCTCAGGCGATCGAAAACCAGAAAGCACGGGAAGACCCGGGAGTTGAGCAGCTTGACCGATGCCGATCACTCACGGGTAAGAGGTGGCGGCGGCGCCGCTGCGTCAGTACCGCGGGACGGAGGAATCAACGTCGCATGCCCACGCGTCGATCCCGCCCTGGAGACTGCGAACTCTCGAGAACCCCGCCGCGTGGAGAATCTGAAGCGCTGCGAGCGAACGCGACCCGTAATGACAGAGCGTGACGATGTCCTGGTGGCCGTCCAGGTCGGCAAGCCGCTCAGGGAGCTGGCCTAACGGAATGAGCGTGGATTGCGAGATATGACATATCTCCCATTCGTGCGGTTCCCGGACGTCGATGAGCATTAGGTCGGGATTCTCTTGTAGCTCCTGCGACAGCGCTTGCGCTGTGATTTCGGCACCAGTGTGGGCGGGTTCCGCTCCGATGCCGCAAAAGGCCTCGTAGTCGATCAGCTCGGTGAGGATCGGTGTCTCGCCGCAGGCAGGACACTTGGGGTCCTTTTGGAGCGCAAGCTCCCGAATCCGGAGGCGCAACGCATCAAATAAGATCAGCCGCCCCAGCAGCGTCTCCCCCCGGCCCAGCAGGAGTTTCAGCGTCTCGAGCGCCTGGATGCTCCCGATGATTCCTGGCAACACGCCGAGGACGCCACCCTCGGCACACGATGGGACGAGTCCCGGCGGGGGCGGCTCCTGGAACAGGCAGCGATAGCACGGCCCGCGCTCTGCGTGAAACAGCGAGGCTTGTCCTTCGAACCGGAAGATCGAGCCATAGACGTTTGGCTTCCCGAGCAGCACGCAGGCGTCGCTCACCAGGTACCGCGTCGGGAAGTTGTCACTGCCGTCAACCACGACGTCGAACTCCCGCAGGATCTCCAACGCGTTCGCAGACGTGAGGCGCGTGTCGAACGGCACCACATGGGTGTGCGGATTAAGGTCGCGGATACGATCGGCCGCCGACGCGAGCTTGGATGTCCCGACGCGCTCGGTGCCGTGGATGATTTGGCGCTGCAAATTGGTTTCGTCGACGACGTCAAAGTCGACGATCCCAAGCGTCCCCACTCCCGCCGCCGCGAGGTAAAGCGCCGCCGGGGATCCCAACCCACCCGCACCAATCAAGACGACCCGGGCCGACTTGAGGCGCCGCTGCCCTTCCGGGCCGACCTCCGGAAGGAGAAGATGGCGTGAGTACCGGAGGATTTCTTCGTGCGTCAGCTCGGGCAGCCGACTGGTATTCCCACCGCCCCGAGCGGCGCCGATGTGGACCGCTTCCGAATTCACTCCGGCTGCCCCGGCGGCGCGCTTGGCCGTGAAAGGCGTGCTCTTGTCCATACCCCTGAAGCCATGTCTGGACGGTTCAGTCCGAACAAGGAAGCTACCTCATTGTACGGGGATCGCGGGCTATTGGTGGCGGAGCCGCCCCTGCCGGATACGTCTCAGGAATCCGATAGGCTGAGTGGTCGCTTCGCGGAATCGGAGGCGATGGAGCGGGTGCCGCGTCGGTCCGGAAACTGCCGGCGCTCGCTTCGTACCCGCCAGTCGCCGTCACGCCGGTCAGTCCCGCGCCGCTGCCCGACCTCCATCACACGGTGGGTGACCCGACGCTCGGCAAGCCGCCTGTCGAACCCCGAGCGGCGGTCCCGCCCACAACGACGATCTGAATCCCGGCGTTCCTGTCGGACCCTCTCCAACATCCAGCCTCCGGGATGGGGGGCGTTAGGGAGCTGCCAGCGGGCGAAAGTCACCCCAATCTACAGAACACGGGCCGACGGGCAAGAATCCAGGGGTTCACCGCGATCGTGAGCGTCCGACCAATTAGACCATGCGGACAACCACAAGCACCCCAATCGCGATGATCGCCAGCCCGAACCAGGTCCAGAACAGGCGCCTCCGGCGCCGGCGTCCACCGCGCGGACGCATCTTCGCACCGATTCCGAGGACCGGTCGCACGCGCTTCGGGTTGTCGTCCAAACGCGCCTCCACCATTTGGTCGTTCGCCACCGGGTGCTGGCCGGACTGCGTCCGCCGATCGTGCAGCACGCGGCCCCGAATCACGCGGCGCTCGATGCCACTTCGGCGGACGGCGATGCGCCGCTCCGGCAGGCCTTTCTGCGCCCGCTCCAATGCGACATGGTCCGCCGACTCCTGCGGGGCGCGCCGTTCGCGACGACGACGTTCACCTCCCCACCGTCGGTCGGACAGCGTGCGGCGCGAATACTTGCGCCGTTCCTTCACGGCCGTCTCATCCGTCGCCGGCGACCTGTCGGACCGAACAACCTCTTGTCGGTTTCATCACTCTCAAGGATAGACTCTTCGCAGCATAAGAGCCAGCCAACTGGGTGAAGATCCGTTCAGCCCAGGCTCATGCACGTTTCACCGCGGTGCGACCCTATTGCTCGGTGAGGGCGCCGCAGCGCGAAGCGTGTCTTTCTTCGTCGGCGGTCGGAACGCACACGATCCGCATCACGAACGATGCCAGGTAGAACAGCACGACGCATGACCAACCCAGGCTCCCCGGCGGCGGCTGCCGAGGAACAGGAACGGCTGACCGAGTTGTTGGCGAAGCTCGGGACCATTCGTGATTATGCCCGCCTCCTCGAGGACCGGCACCGCCTTTACATCGAGCGGGTGCATCCGCGTTTCCGAGAAAGCGCACGCAATCTCCTGCACTACCTCGCGCTGCGGCACCAGTTGACGAAGACCGGGTTGCCGTCTCGCGCCGAGGTGACCGACGCCGCCATGGCCGTGCGGGCCGAATGCGTGATGCTCAACAAGGGGCCACACATCCGTCGCTCGATGCGTGCATTGGATGACATCCTCCGACGCATGGAGGCACACCAGATGAAAAAGACCTCAAAGCTCCGCAGTCTCCACGTCTCAAACGCCGTGTCCCCCGTCGAGGAAGCGTCAGAGCCCTCGGGACTGCCATGAAGACCATCATCGAGCCCTTCAAGATCAAGGTCGTCGAGCCGCTGCACATGACGACGCGGGAACACAGAGAAGCAGCGCTGCGAGCGGCCCGCTTCAACGTTTTCAATCTCCATGCGCGAGACGTGCTGATCGATCTCCTGACCGATAGCGGAACCGGAGCGATGAGCAGCCTCCAGTGGGCCGCGATGTTGCAGGGCGACGAATCGTATGCAGGCGCCGAGAGCTTTTATCGTTTTCGCGAGCGCATGCGCGAGATGACGGGCTTCGCGCACATTCTGCCAACCCATCAAGGGCGGGCGAGCGAGCGCATTCTGTTCGAGCTGCTCGGAGGAAAGGGCAAAGTCGTCCCGAATAACAGCCATTTCGATACGACGCGCGCGAATGTCGAACACTCCGGCGCCGAAGCAGTGGACCTCCCGATCGAGCTCGAGCGAGCCCCTACCGCGCGTCACCCCTTCAAGGGCAACATGGATGTCGGCAAGTTGCGTCGACTGATCGAGCGAGTCGGCGCTTCACGAATTCCCCTGTGTATGGTGACCGTCACGAATAACACGGGGGGTGGGCAGCCCGTCAGCCTCGAGAACCTGCGCGCTGTTCGCGCTGTTTGCTCTGACCACGGCATTCCGCTGTTTCTCGACGCCTGCCGCTTTGCCGAAAACGCATACTTCATCAAGCTCCGCGAGGAAGGACAGCAAGAGCGTTCCGTGCCGGACATCGTCCGCGACATGTTCGACCTCGCCGACGGCGCCACCATTAGCGCGAAGAAGGACGGACTGGTGAACATCGGCGGCGTGCTGCTGCTGCGGGACGACGACCTGGCTCAGCGCGCCGATGCGCTCCTCATCCTCACCGAGGGGTTCGTGACGTATGGCGGGCTCGCCGGCCGCGACCTGGAGGCCATGGCGCAAGGGTTCGAGGAAGTCGTTCATGAGGACTATCTGGCGTACCGCATTCGCTCCACTGCCTATCTAGGCCGGAAACTGCTCGAAATCGGGTATCAGATCGTGGAGCCGCCGGGCGGGCATGCGATCTACGTGGATGCAGGCCATTGTTGCCCACACATCCCCTCGACCGAATTCCCGGGACAGGCGTTGGTCTGCGCGTTATACCGCGCCGCCGGCATTCGCTCCGTGGAAATCGGCAGCGTGATGTTCGGCGGGAACGGAGCCACCCCGGCGATGGAGCTCGTACGGCTTGCCATTCCACGCCGAGTGTACACGCAAAGCCATCTCGACTACGTGATCGAAGCCGCGGAGCAGGTGTTCGCTCATCGTGAGACGTTGCAGGGTCTCAGGATGACGAACCATCCGCCGTCCTTACGTCACTTCACCGCTGAATTCGAAGAGGTTGAGGCTGGTGCTCGGCTGAGCTGATCGACCACCATGTCACCCATCGCCGACGTGGCGATCCCGCTCTTGGCATCTGCCGACGGGATGGCTCCGCTCGACAAGAGCTGCGCAACCGCACCGCGCACACGGGCGGCCGACCGCGCTTCACCCAAGAAATCCAACATCATCGCGCCGGCTTGGATGGCCCCGAGCGGACAGGCCTTGTCCTGGCCCGCGTACTTGGGCGCCGAACCGTGAATGGGCTCGAACATCGAGGTCTTTCCGGGATGGATGTTGCCCGACGCGGCGATCCCCATGCCTCCCTGCAGCATGGCGCCTAGGTCCGTGATGATGTCGCCAAAGAGATTGGTGGTGACAATGACGTCAAACCACTCGGGATTCTTTACCATCCACATGCAACACGCATCCACATACGCGTGATCGGTCTCGACATCGGGGAACTCCGCTGCGACGTGACTGAACACGCGCGTCCAGAGATCGTGGGGGCGGATGGCATTCGCCTTGTCGACCAGCGTCACTTTGGGAACCTTCCTGTTCCGGTCGGCGCCGCGCTTCCGCGCGAGTTCGAACGCATAGCGCGATGCGCGTTCACACCCCTTCCACGTGTACACGCCGTTGACCAGGGCGATCTCGTCGGGCGTGTTCTTCTTGAGGTGTCCGCCGATCTGCGCATACATCCCTTCCGTGTTCTCCCGGACCACGATGAAGTCGATGTCTTCCGGCCCCTTGTCCTTGAGCGGACAGAGCCGCGCCGAATCGAGCTTGATGGGACGGAGATTGATGTAGAGATCCAAACCGAATCTCAGCCCAAGGATGACAGACCGCTCAACGAGACCGGGCTCCACATCCGGATGCCCAATGGCCCCCAGTAAGACCGCATCGAGGGTGCGCCACTCGTCGATCACGCGGTCCGGGACCAGTTCTTTGGTCCGCAAGTAGTATTCGCCGCTGTAGGGGTACTCGATCGCCTTGAATTGAAATCCATCCAGTTCGGCAACCGCGCGCACGACTTTCAACGCTTCGCGCGTGACTTCCGGCCCGATGCCGTCACCAGGAATGACGCCGATGTTGTACGATGCCATGTCACATCCTTGGGTTCAGTGGCTCGCAGCAATCTAATTGGTGGTGACGCGCGCATCGGGACGCGGAAAACGCTACCGCAAGGCTTCGCCGAGCCGAGGACTGTCAGCGACGAGACAGCTTGGAAAAAGAGGGCGCAGAGTTCCCGACGATCGCGGACTCCTGAGCCCTCCCTGTTTTCGGGTAGCGACGGACGCGTTACGTGCCGTTACGGTACCGTTCCAGCCATTGGAGATCGTACTCGTCGGTGCGAACCAGATAGACCGTGCCGCGGCCGAAACCGGCCACACGACGTCCCGGTGGCAGTGTGACCGTTGCCTTGTGCATGGCATTGCCGTCGAAAACGTCGAGCTTGCGAGGTGTTCCCGCGCCCACGTAGCGCTCAACCCACATGTCACCCTCGGGCGCCACCCAGACGCCGGCGGCGACGAACGGCGGTTTCACGTCCGGCCATTCATAGTCACCCGGGTCTGGCCGCGGGGCGCGAGGCCCCCCGCCACGACTGAACGACATGCGCCGCTCTCCGTTGTTGACTTCGACCGAGACACGAAGCCCGCTCGCGGACTGATCCAACCACTCGTCCTTGTCTGCTCCGCGAACCGGAACAGGCTCGTAGGACACCGGGGGTCCTCGGACCACGCGGCCGTCCTCGCCAATCCACTCCACGTGATAGTCACCCGCGCGGGCGACGGCGACCCTGCCGTCCGGGGCAACGGCCCAGGCGTCTTGCGGGCTCAGTGGGATGGCCCGAACCATCACCGATCGGTTATTTGGTCCGCCAGACTCCGTGCGGGAACGCCCTTCGAGCGCCACCCGTGTTAGTGTATCGACTCGGCCCGATGCGCGGTCGAACCGCAGGACTGGAGCCGAATCGGCCATCACCCCGCGCCCCATTGCCATTGCTTGATAATAGATGCGCCCCTGACGATCAGTACCACGCGGCAGCATGACCGACATTCCGCCGGGACCGGATCCTGAGTTACCGCGCGCAACCGGCATGGTCTCGCCGAAACTGCCGTCCGGACCCAACGCAGTCAGACGTCCATTGCCGAGATCGACCAGCAGGGTTGAATCCCCCGGCATCGGAAAGAGCCCGTCTGGCTGACGGTACTCCTGCGGCCCCTGCCCCGGTCGTCCAATCGTATCCGCTACTCCCCTCGCCAGGTCCGCCACGACGACCGCTTGCCCGAGAGGATCCGCGATCATGACCCGCCCGTCTGGGAGTTCTCGAACACCGCGAACCAAGCTGAACGCCTCGGTGAACGCAGCGTCCGCGTCGCTCAATTCGATGTACGTTACCTGCGCCTGAAGGGAACCGCTGCCCGCGGTCAGGACGGCAATACACGCCGCAACGGCGCTTCGTCGAACAGTGGAATCCATGCGTCCGATCCTCGTTAACCTCTGTGAAGGTGCCCGGGCACTCCGCGCCCTGGTCCGCCGACTCGCGGCCTCACGAATAGATGCTGCGTACCATCCAACCGTCGCGGATCTGGCTGGGGATGCGTTGCGCGCCGGTTGAGCCCGGAGCGCTACGACGGGACCAACGTCCTGGTGAGGGTTTCGGGAAAGTGCAACTCGAAGGATTACGGGTCGTGCGTGCCTGCCGGCGATTCTCCGAGCGCGTTCTCGAACAGCGATCTGAGTTCCGATTCCGAAATCCGCTCCATGTGTCCCACGGGGACCGCCACCTCCCGCGGATGCTCCGATCGATCAGACTCACAGGTAAACCGAATCAAGTCTGCGGGCGCGGACACCTTCTTGCCGTCCGGCCGGAGCGCTACCGTCCCGGACGTCCGACCGATACGCTCAACGGCCCAGCGGCGGCCCCGGTTGTCTCGGAGCCAACTGAACGGCTTATCCGAATCTGTTCCCACGGGCTCACCTGCCTTCCAGTAGCAGCATCGCCATTGGCCGCGATGGCATTCGCCCCCAGCGAGTCCCCAATTATACTCGGACGCGACGGCCCCGATCCACCCCACTGACGATTCACGGTCTCCCAAACCCGTGCGCTCACCCTGCAATGCTAAATGCGTATTGTCCTCGCACCTCGTCTTGCTGTTCAAAGCGGGCGAACCGAAACAGCTCTGCGGAGAACATGGGCGCAGCATTCCTCGTCACGAGATCAGCAACCATCACTCCAACGGCCGGCCCCAACTTGTAGCCGTGTCCGCTGAATCCCGAGCATATGAAGTGACCACTTTGAGCGGGCAGTTCATCCACGATCGGATGCCAATCGGGGGTGACCGCGTAGAGACCGGCATACCCCCCGGTACTCTCGCTTCTCTCCATGGGCGGATAGCGGGCCAAAACTTGTTCGCCCACGTCGCTCACGAATGCGGCATCCACGTGCTCGGGATACTCGTCGGGATCCACGACCGCGTTCGCCTCCGCCGGATCGATCGACCCAACCAGCGTCAGGTTGCCGGTTTCAGGCCGAAAATAGCAACCCGTGACAAAATCCACGACGACCGGATGCGCCGCGACACGGTCGGCATGCCGAAAGACGGCGACTTGGACACGGCAGGCGTCTATCGGGACCTGGACACCAGCCATCGCAGCGACGGCTGCTGCCCACGGGCCTGCACAGTTCACCACGGCGGGAGTCGCAAATGCACCTCGCGTGGTCGTTACGCCGACAATCTTGTCATGCTCGAAACGAACCCCTACGAGCTGCGTATCGACGAAGATGTCGGCACCGCAACGCCGCGCAGCGTTCGCATAGGCGGACACCGTCAGGTGCGGATCGGCGTACCCACTCTCCGGCTCGTAGGCAGCAGCAGCTACGTCTCGTGTCGCGAGACCAGGGACGAGATCGCGCAGCGCCTCGGGAGCCAGGCACTCGGTGTTGATCCCGACCCGACGTTGCATCTCGACGTTGCGTTTCATACCAGGGGCATTTGCCGGCGAGGCGAGGGCGAGAAACCCCACTTGCCGAAAACCACATTCATCTCCCAGCAGCTCCTGGAATTGTTGGAAGACTCGTAGGCTATGCAGCGCCATCCGAGCAGTGAGTTCGTTCGAATAGTGTTGTCGAATGATTGCGGAGGATCGTCCCGTCGCCCCACCGCCAAGGGATCCCTTCTCGAGCAGCGCCACCGACAGGCCGCGGGAGGCCAACTCGTATGCCGAGCAGCACCCCATGATGCCACCACCGATGATTACTACGTCATATGCACGAGTCATCGTGTTCCGCCGGCGCAGGGGGGAGGCGGGCACATGCGCCCAACGCCTCCAATTGAACACCGCGGCCCCCCGGAGCGCCATTCCATGGACGGCCGGGCGTCGGGGGGCGACACGTGCGGTTGCTCAGTGCCGTCGCATCGTTGTACGCTACCTACGCGTCGCTCTCAGCCTTCAACTCCGGCAGGTGGCCAGTCGTGGCGTCACCACTTGGACATGCAATCGTTGGCGTCGCGGCCGCATCCGTTGTTGCCGGGGTGACTGATGCACCAGTGACCACGGTGTTCTGGGGCGGGACGCTCGCTGCATCGATTCTGCCTGATGCAGACCTTGCCTTGCGGGCGTTCGGTTTCACCGGACCTCGCTTCCATCGCAATGGCTCACACTCGCTGCTCGTGCTCGGTACACTCGTGGCCGTGGTGCTGGCTGTCTGCCGATTCTCGGATCTGGACTGGCGCATTGCGGCGGCATGGTCCGCATCGCTGCTTTCGCATCCGGTTCTGGACGTGCTCACCACCGGTCCCAACACGTCAAAGGAGGGGTACGGCATCGCCCTCTTTTGGCCGATCCATCGGCGCCGGTGGTCGGTTTCACGGCCCGTCCTCGACTCGCTGGACCTGAGCCGGTGCCGCTCGCTCCGCGACGTGTGGGTTGGCGTTCGGCCGGAGCTGGTTCGGCTTGGCCCGCTCGCCGTGATTGCCATTTACTTCTCGCTGGCCATGTCCTAAGCCCGCCCACGTCACGTATTGCCCTCGGAGAGCCCACGGGTGTCCCCCGCCGGGGTCATCGGACACCCGTAGACGCAGCGTGCCTTGTGGCGAAACCTCTTGTCCACGAATATGTTATGTGGGGTCGCGCCGTGGTGGCATCAAACTTTCGTCACTGCACAGGCGAACTGCACGATTTGGCTCCAGCGTCGTGCACAGAACGGAGGAATCGACATGTTTGCCCGCCGATCGTGGAACCACACAGCCTTGGGACTCGCGGTCCTGTTCCTCTCGGCCACACCGGTCGTGGGGCAGCAGGCAAAACAGGCAAACGCTGACGAGCAAGCCGCTCGTGGTGAAACCCGCGTCACGGCACAAGTGACCAACAACCACTGGCTCGATATCCGTGTCGTCGCTGTCGCGGATGGCAGACAGCACCGCTTGGGGACGGTGACGAGTTTCGCCACGGACACGTTCACCTTACCCGTATGGTTTGCCGACGTAGGTCACAACACGCAGCTCGTCGCGTACCCGATCGGGTCGCGGATGAGGGTCGCGACGCCCGTCCTGCTTCTCGTTCCCGGCGACGTAATTGAATGGCGCGTCGAGAACAATCTCAAGCTCTCCAACGTGGCTGTGTTCGGAACGGGGTAAGCGGGCGATAGCCGATCTGCCGCTGCCCGATGCCGACTGCAAGATCAAAGCCCCGCGCGCTCACTCGATGACACGCGGGGCTATGTGTGTGGGTCTCGGCGAGCTGTTGTGGGACATCTACGGCGAGACCAAGCGGCTCGGAGGGGCGCCGGCGAATTTCGCATACCACGCCGCCGCGCTCGGCAACCAAGGGATCATCGCCAGCCGGATCGGGGCTGACCACCTCGGGCAGGAAGCTCTCGACTGGCTCTCCGGCGTTGACCTGACAACGGAGTTCCTGCAGATCGATGGAACTCGCCCGACAGGGATCACGCAGGTGGAAGTCGATCGGAGAGGAGAACCGTCGTTCACCATTCCCGGCGAGGTGGCGTGGGACCATCTCGAATGGACCGCTGAGTGGCAACGGCTAGCCGGGACAGCCGACGTGATTTGCTTTGGCTCGCTGGCACTTCGATCGGAGCACTCGCGCCAAACAAGCCTCCGATTTCTGCAGAACGCTCGACCGGGAGCGATCCGGATGTTCGACGTGAATCTCCGCCACTCCATCGGTTCCGCCGAGTTGCTCGACCGCCTGTTTGGGCTCTCGGAGATTGCAAAGCTGAACGAACGGGAGATGCACCAGCTCGCATCGTTACTCGAGTTGAGGGGCAACGGGATAACCGAATGGGCGCGCCAGCTCCTCCGTCGCTACACGCTCCAGCTCGTTTGCGTGACAATGGGCGGCCTTGGCAGCGTTCTCGTCACGGATACGGACACGGTGCAACACACAGCTCCGCAGGTGGACGTCGTGGACACGACGGGCGCCGGAGACGCGTTTGGTGCGGCCCTCGTACACCATTACCTTCGGGGAGCTGCTCCGGACACGATGGCGCGTGCTGCAAACCGGCTGGCAGCGTGGGTAACGACGCAAATGGGTGCCACTCCCGCGGCCGATGCTGCCGTGATAGCCGCCACGCGAGAACCGGAGAGCGAATGACCATTCGAACCGAATTGCGACTCCATCAAGAGCTGCTCTTGCTCGCGTTGCGGGATGAGACGGGAACCGTCGCCGTTGGAAGTATGTATCAGTATGCGTTGGGCGGCGCGCTGCTCGCGGAGCTGCTATTCGAAACCCGGGTCGTGATCCAAGAGGAAAAAAAGAAGAAGTTCGTCAAGGCGGTGCGGTTCACCCGCACCGGCGACGACGTGCTCGACGAGTGCCTCGCGAAGGTGCGGGCCGCCAAGCGTCGCGCAACCGTTCAGACCTGGGTGTCACGCTTTGCGCGGATCAAGCACCTCAAGCATCGAGTGGCGGCTCAGTTGTGTCGCCGGGGAATCGTGAAAGCGGATGAGGACACGGTGCTCGTGTTGTTTCGTCGCAAGGTCTATCCAGAAATCAACCCGATGCCGGAACGGCAGATGATCGAGCGGCTGCGGCGTGCGGTCTTTGGCGACTCCCTCGATGTCGAACCGCGCACGCTCGTCCTGGTCTCGCTCGCACACTCGACAGGGCTTCTGAAGGTGCCGTTTGGCGGCAGGGCGTTGAAGAGCCGCAAGGCCCGGCTCGAGCAGCTGACCAAAGGAGAGCTGCTCGGAAAGGCCGCCAAGGAAGTGGCCGAGGCAGCGCAGGCGGCGCTGGTAATCGCCGCCGTCGTTCCGTCGGTGATTGTTGCGACCACCAGTGCGGGACATTGACGTCGCGTCAGGCGGACAGACGGACAGGCGGACAGACGGCTCCACCATCATCCATCATCTGCCGCAGAGAACGCGGAGAAGACGCTGAGAGGACACGGAGGGAGGTGGCTGCTCCCCACCCCACCTAACTCTGCGTCCTCCTCTTCCCTCCGAGACCTCTGTGGCAAGCAACCCGATCCCGACGCGTCGGCAGTGGCAAGTGTTGCCACGGAGAAGAACCTTTACTGACCGGCGCCGAACACCTCGACAGAAAGAAGGCGCGCGCCCGCGGGCAGATCGTACGTGTGATTCCCCTCGATGTTCGTGATTCTGGTCCACCGGGGCGACGCGAACGCGATGTGTGTGTCGTCGATCCAGCGGAGCGTCCGTCCGATCGGCTCGCCGGTCACACCATCCTCCTGAGACAGTTCCTCTCCCACAACCGTCTCCGCGCTGTTTGAGAGGGTCCCACCGGGCGGTAGGACCTTCACGATCTTTTGATTGGTCGAGTACGATTGGCCGGCTCCTTGTCTGGCATAGGATCGATCGTGTACCAGTTTCGCACCGCTGGGGGACCAGTACGGATCGCTGTCCAGCGGCTGGCCCAA
>JBFHWR010000013.1:0-22625 GCA_041599395.1 Gemmatimonadales bacterium
ACTCCTCGACGGTGAGCGTCCTCTGCTTGTTGAACAATGCGGCCATGTCTGTCCATCCTAACGGGGTACGAAGCGCGGTCGGTAAACTTCCACCCAAAGCACGGTAACGTCAACCAGCCCTCCGGCTGCCGTTACGCGAGGTGACGCGCGAGTCGCGGGTTGGGGCGACACCTGGCGCCACAGCCCGCACGACTGTTCCTTTGTAAAATATGCCGAAGCGCAAAAAAGAGCTGATCGTCGTCGGCGACCGCGTGTTGGTCGTTCCGGAAGAGGGCGAAGAACGCACCAATGTCGGTCTCTATCTCCCACCGACCGCGGTTGATCGCCAGGCCGTGCAAGGCGGCCGGATCGTGGCGACTGGGCCGGGAACCGCCGTGCCAGAACCGACCGAACTGTCGGAAGAACCGTGGAAACTCACGTCCCAGGAGGTACGATACGTGCCGACCCAGGCGCGCATCGGCGATTACGTGCTGTTCTTTCGCAAGGCCGCGGTCGAAATCACGTTCGAAAACACCCGCTATCTCGTCATCCCGCAGGCCGCGATCCTCGTCTTGGTGCGAGGGTCGGACCCGCTCGACGACCTCTAAGTCCAGGCGGCGGGACCGGGATCGCCATGCCCCTGTGGCTGTTGCTCCTGGCCCTGCTCGGTCTGCTCGTCTTCATCGTCTTTGGCGTCGGGATCAAACCTGACCGCCGAACCTCAGGCCGCGAGTCACGGGCCGACCGTGACGAAGCTGTACTGGAGGAGGCCGAACGCGAGATGCGGGAGCTGGGCGCGCACAGCACGCCAGAGGACGCCGATGAGCAGCTACCGGACTGGGGACCCGGCGCACCGAAGCAGCCGCCGTGAACAGCCAGCGTCAGTGCAGTGGCTGCACTCCCTCGCTGGTGACGCGGTGCGAGATCAGCGGGAGATCGTCCCCGGTCGGCTGGTCCGCGAGCTCGATCGCCCGATCGAGAGCGGCGCGACCGACGCGGAGGTGATCTGCACCGCGCCCATGAATTGACGCCAACGGCTGCCCTCGCTCCACGCGATCGCCGGGCTTTGCGGTGATCACAAACCCGACGGCGTGGTCGATCTGGTCGTCCGTCCGTTGGCGGCCCCCGCCCATCTCAACAATCGCCCGTCCCACCTCGCGTGGCTCCACGCGCGCGATGAATCCAGGACCAGGCGCCTCATACACATCGATAGTGGTCGCGCGCGGGAGGACGCTATGATCATCCAGTACGCCGGGATCGCCGCCCTGGGCCTCGACGATGGCCCGAAATTTCTCGGCGGCTCGACCGGAGTCGATCGCCTGTTCGAGCATTGATCGCGCGGTCGCTGTGTCGCTCGTTGACCCGGCAACGAGCAGCATTTCCGTTCCCAGCCGGAAGACCACCTCCATCAGGTCTGCGGGGCCGCCACCGTGGAGGGCGTCGATGGCCTCCGCCGTCTCCAGCGCGTTTCCGCAGGCATGCCCGAGCGGGCGATCCATGGCGGTGAGGAGGGCCACCGTCGGACATCCCCGCTCCACACCGAGTCTGATCATCGTGCTCGCGAGATCGAGCTCCTCATCGAGCTCAGTCAAAAAGGCGCCGCTGCCCCGCTTGATATCGAGTACCAGCCCGCAGAGGCCTTCGGCGAGCTTCTTGGACATGATGCTCGCGGCGATGAGCGGCGTCGATTCCACGGTTGCGGTGGCATCGCGCAAGGCATAGAGCTTTTGGTCGGCGGGCGCGATCTCGCGCGTCTGACCGATCAGGGCGCAACCGAGTCGCTCGACCTGCTGTTGCGCCTCGATCAACGTGAGATCGGTTCGAAACCCCGGAATGGCTTCGAGCTTGTCAAGCGTCCCCCCCGTATGCCCCAGCCCTCTCCCCGACATCATTGGGACGGCAACCCCGCACTCGGCAACCGCCGGAGCGAGCACCAGCGACACTTTGTCGCCCACGCCGCCGGTCGAATGCTTGTCTACGAGAGGTGGCATGCCATTGCCAAACTGGAGCGCCCCGCCCGATTCCAGCATCGCATCCGTGAGCGCACCTAGCTCGCGGGACGTCAAGCCGTTGAAAAACGTGGCCATCAACAGCGCAGCGACCTGGTAATCCGGAATGCTGCCGGCGGTGTATGCCGCAATGACCCGCGACCATTCGTCTGCCGTGAGCGCTGCGCCGTTCCGCTTTCGCTCAATCAGTGGCACGACGTGCATGCGATCTTACGCGACGGGTTCCGCCAGTGAGGCCCTGACGCTCATGGACGCCAGAAACGGACTCCGGGTGCGCGGCAGGATGAGGAAACGGCTCGGGCGCCCTCAGTCGCGGTGTCGATGTAAGCGTTTGCGGATCCGGCGGCGCTGTTTGTTCACCTCACGACGCGCTTCGTCGCGCCAGTCGCCGAGCTGGTCGCGCGCTTCGTTCTGCAGATCGCTGAACCGCGTCCGTAGCCGCCGGCGGACGACGCTCCCCCTGTCCGGGGCCGTGAGGAGGGCGACCCCTGCGCCGAGCAGCGCGCCCAGCACGAGGCCGAAGACGAAGCCGACGCTGCCGGATAGGTGGCGGTCGAACTCATCGTGGTCATCTTCGTCGAGGTCGTCGAGGTCGTCGAGGTCGTCGTCGACGAGCTCGAGATCCTGGTTCTCGTCCGTCATCGCTGTTTCTCCTGTCGTACCACCTACCGTGCATTCGTGGACAGTTCGTGGACCATAGATCTGCCGCAAGCACTTCGTCCGTATTGCATCATAGCCGATTCACGGAGGTCAGTCGAGACCCGCCGTCTGGCTAAGGCGCTATCTCATGATGGCTTGGGCGCAGCTCATGGAGTATGTTTCTTTGACACGAAATGGACACGGCTGTCGCCAACGCAATGAGCACGACAATCCCCGCGGATGACAACCTGATCCTGGTCGGTCGCCAGACGCTTCACGCCCTTCGACGGGTGCTGAGTCGGGACCTGGGCGACGAGGCCGCTGCATGTCTCCAAGAAGCCGGATACGCAGCGGGCGAACAGATCTACGATACGTTCCTGCGATGGTTGCCCGAGCACACGGGGTTGGCCGAACCGGGCGATCTCGATTGGGATGCGTTGGAGGATGTGCTGTCGGCGTTTTTTCAGGCGCTGGGTTGGGGCGATGTGGCTGTGGCGCAGGTCGGCACCGCCGGGCTCGCCGTCAGTTCGACCAACTGGGCCGAGGCGGAACCGGCGGCGGGGGAATCCCTGCCGTCGTGTTACATCGCTTCAGGGATGTTTGCAGATTTCGTGTCGCGACTCTCGGGCACACCGGTGGCGGTGATGGAAGTGGAATGCCGCTCGCGCGCCGAACCGCGCTGCCGGTTCCTGATCGGAGCGCCTGAGACGATGGAGACGGTGTATGATGCGATGATGCGGGGACAGGATTACCAGGCGGTACTTTCCCAGCAATGAGGCCGCGCTACGACCCGAGCCGCCCGACGTAGTCCGGCCGCACGACGAGTTCTCCGTCCACCACCACCTCTCGGTCCCACGGTAGCACAATAAAGCTCTCGGTCGTCATCGCGTAAAAGTCCGGATCGTACGAGCCGGTCCGAAACGATACGGCTGTCCGAATTTCGGCCGGCTTGACCTTTCGGACTGCCGAGATCGCGAGCTTCAGCGTGTCTCCCGACTCGCAGGTTTCGTCGACAATGAGCACTTTTCGGTCCTTGATGCTGGCAGGAGGCTCGGTCACCAGCGTAGGCCTCGCCGTGGATCCCAGCCGGGTGACGCCCATTGAGACAAAGTCCCGCTGGAGGATGGATGCGACAACCACGCCGGGAATGACGCCTGCCTTGGTAATTCCGACCACCACGTCGGGATCGTAGCTCCCGGCCACGCGCATGGCGAGAGCGCGACACAACTCCCCAAAAAGTGGCCAATCGACTTCGAGGACACCCCCCGGCTGCGAATCGGACTGCGGCGGTTTCATAGTGGTAGTCTAGCGTCCGTTGCCTGGTCATGGCAGGGTTGCATGGAAATCCGTCCTCGTTGCCTGGTGCCTAAGCCTTCGGTATCTTGCCCCGTCGATGCGTTTTTGGAACCGCCTCTTCGGACGCGGCCGTCGTGGCGCGCTCAAACCTCAGCGGCTGGATTATCTCAACGAGGCGTTGGCCTTGGAGCGGCAGGGGGACTACGACGCCGCCCTCACGTCGTATCGCCTTGCGATGCGCGATCATCCGGGCGACCCCAAGGTGCTCCAAAACATGGCTATCGCATTCACGAAAACACAGCGGCACGACGAAGCGATCCGTTACTATCGCCGCTCACTGGAGATCGACCCGACGCTCGCCGGTGCCCATTACGGACTCGCGTTCCTCTTGTTGAATCGCGGCGATACCACCGCGGCCGCCAAACACCTCCAGACATTCCTCGCGCGGCCACCCCGCGGACCTGATGCGGAGAAATGGATCGAGCACGCCCAATCGGCGCTTGCCGAACTCCCGGGGTCGGAGGGTTCCTGAGAGCCTGCGTCCTGTGCGCCGCGGCTGCCGCCGCGTGTGCGCCGATCACGATCGACCTCAACCGCGTCATCGCCATCGAGGTTCTCGGAGGAACCAATCAAACCGTGGAACAGGGAGGCACGCTGCAGCTCGTGGCGACGGCACTGGATGGGTCCGGCGATCCGGTTGCCGACGCGACTATCACGTGGGAACTCATCGACATCGACAGCGGGCAGGTTGGGTTCACGTTGGACCCTTCCGGTTTGGTGACCGCCGTTTCGCTGGGGAGCGGACGCGTTCAGGCGCGCTTTGAAACCCTGCGCGCCGGCCCCATCACCATTACGGTGCGGGAGGTGGCGCCTGACTCGATTGGGCCGGCCGGACCGCAGCGGGTCACCTTGGCGCTTGCCGATGCCATGTCGCCTCCGCTGGCGGTTGTCGTGCAGGATCTCACCGTTTCACCGCCGGCGCCGCTGCCGTTGGCCGGCCAGCGCGTGGACTTCGCTCTCGCAGAGCCGCCGCCGGGGAGCCTGGCAGCCGATGCGCTGTTCCTGACCGAAACCGACGTACCCGGTCCGGATCCCCATCGAGTCGAGGTACTCACAGACCAGGCCGGACTCGCTTCCGTCGTGTTGCGGCGGGCGAACGGAGGGGAATTGCCGGACAGCGCAGTCGTTGACGCTACCCTCGAATCCGTAACGGGTTCGCCGGTCCGTTTCGTGGTTCTCATCGAACGTCCACCCCCGTGAGCGCTGGCGCGTCGGTGGAGCGGCCTGAGACGCTCGTCCATCTGTTGTTCGAGGCGTGTGAGCGCTTCGGGTCAAAGCGGGTCGCCCTTCGCTTCAAATCAAACGGCACGTGGGTTGCCTTGTCCCACGAGGCGCTGAATCAGCAGGTGCAGCATGCCGCGACAGGTCTCAGGCACCTTGGGGTGGAAGCGGGAGGCCGGATCGGCATTCTCTCGGACAACAGGCCGGCATGGGCAATCGCAGATTTCGCGAGCCTCGCAGTCGGGTGCGCCAACGTTCCCGTCTATCCCACCCTTCCGGCCGATCAAACGGCGTACATCCTGAACGACGCGGGCGTCGAGGCCCTGTTTCTGTCGGACGCGGATCAATACCAAAAGATCCAGTCAGTCCGGTCCACCGTGCCCCGTCTCAAGCACATCATCGCCTTTGAAGCGGGCGTTGTCGGACCTGATACCCTGAGCTTGGAGCGCCTCTGCGAGCACGGGCAGGCGTCAGGCGTCTCGCACACCGACCACCGGCTTGACGCGCTCAAGGTGCGGTCGGACGATGTGGCCACGCTGATCTACACCTCCGGGACGACGGGCTCGCCCAAGGGCGTGATGCTGACCCATCGCAACATCACGGCCAACGTTGCCGCCGCGCTCGAAGTGCTCCCGCTCGGGTCCGAGGATTCGTGTCTCTCGCTGCTTCCGCTCTCGCACGCATTCGAGCGAACGTGCGGCCACTTCACCATGATCTACGCCGGCGCCACCATCACATACGCGGAGAGCATCGAGCGGGTCGCGGACAACCTGCAGGACGTCCGCCCCACTGTTCTCGTTTCGGTCCCTCGCCTCTTCGAAAAGATGTACAGCCGCGTACTCGAAGCTGCCATGGCCGGGGGCGCCGTGAAACGACGCATATTCTTTTGGGCTCGTCAGACGGCTGAGACGTGGGCGGATTACGTATTGAGCGGGGATTCGGTGCCTGCCTTTCTCAGTGTCAAGAAGAAGCTTGCAGACCGCCTCGTTTTTTCGCAGCTCCAGGCCCGAACCGGCGGGCGCATCCGATACTTCGTGTCAGGCGGTGCGCCACTCTCGCCCGAGATTGCACAGTTTTTCTACGCCGCTGGACTCCCGATTCTCGAAGGATACGGACTCACCGAATGTTCACCCGTGATTTCGGTCAATCCGTTTGAAGCGCCGCGGATGGGGTCGGTGGGACTCCCCCTTCCGGGCGTGGAGGTGATGATTGCACCGGATGGAGAGGTCGTGGTTCGTGGCCCAATGGTCATGAAGGGGTACTACAACAACCCGGAAGCGACAGCCCAGGCAATCGATGCCGCCGGGTGGTTGCACACCGGTGACATCGGACGGTTCGATGACGACGGCTATTTGACGATTACGGATCGAAAGAAGGACATCATCGTCACGGCGGGCGGAAAGAACATCGCGCCGCAACCCATTGAAAACGCCGTCAAAGCGAACCCCTTCATTTTGAATGCCGTCATGATTGGTGACCGGCGCAAGTTCCCAAGCATGCTCGTGGTCCCGAGCACGGAAGCGCTCGCAGAGTGGGCGCGCGGCCGGAAGCTCGACGTGGGTTCGGGGGCGCTGTTGAACCAGCCAGACGTGATCACGAAGATCGAAACGGAGGTCATGGGAAGCCTCCGCCACCTGGCTAACTTTGAAAAGCCAAAAAAAGTGCTCGTCATCGAGAGCGACTTCACGGTGGAGGCGGGGGAATTGACGCCCACGATGAAAGTGAAGCGGCGCGTAGTCGAACAGCGATATCGAGACCGAATCGACGCGCTCTACGAAGATTGATGTGTGCGACGACCTCTAAAGATCCGAGACGCGTTCACCCACCCACAGATCCGGCGCGGCGGCCACCTCCCGCAGCGTAGTCGCGCCCGCGACGTGCCCGACAGATACGACGCGACCGCCCCGGCGCAGCACTCGCCCGGCTTCGTTGAGCCACGGTTGCGCGTTGAACTCCGCCGGAACGACGGCGGCTCGGGCCATCGCGGTCCGTAGCGGAATCGAGGATGGCGCCGTCAACAGACTCAGCGTTGGCGACGCGTGTACGCCCGGCGGCACGTTGACACCGACGAAATGGACACCCTCGACGAGTGCCGCCAGCTCGGTCGCCAGCCGCGCAGCCGACCCCACGAGCACGACATGGCCGCCGGGACCATCGAGCATGAGCAGCGCCTGTAGGGTTTCCGCATTGGGGCCCGGCGCCTCGATGACGTCGTCTGCCCGATGACCGGCGTGAACCAGCGGGTGCTCACCGAAGGTCACCGTCCCCTCGTGAATCGGGTACTCGGCCTGACACGTCGGACACCCCACCGTGCCAGTCATCACCGTCCGCCCTTCCATCTGCTCCGGGACCAAGACGCAGTAGGCATCCCCGTGTTCGCCGGGACATCGAAGAAACTCCGCCAGCTCGATGTACACAGGTCTCGTGTTACGCCGGTGTCATGCGAATGAGGTCGATGTTCGTGGTCGCCGCCCGTGTCACGGCAAACAGCGCGGCGTGCGCGACGTCCCGAGGCGGGATCATTTGCGGACGACCGGGGAGATCGTCCCGGCTGTCGGGGTCGAATGGATCCCACAGCGACGTGTCGGTCGGGCCCGGCGAGATCAGCGTCATCCGGACCCCGCTGCCCGCGAGCTCGGCGGCGAGAATCTCGTGAAGCCCGCGCAACCCGTACTTGCTCGCTCCGTACGCCGTGTTCCCTGCAAGCGGAACATGATCGGCGATACTTCCGATCGTGACGATATGGGCGGGTTTCCTCGCGACGAGAGACTCGAAAAACCCGCGCACGATGCGAAACGGCCCAACGAGGTTGACCGCGAGCTGGTGCTCCAGATCCTCAGCCGTCGTCTCCCCAAAGGGCTTCCATCGAAACGCCCCGGCGTTGTTGACCAGGATGTCCGGTCCGCCCGTCTCGGCAACCACACGCTCGACAACTGCCTGCACATCGGATTCGCTGGTCACGTCGCACGGAATATCCGTTCGGCGCGGGTCGACGTGACGTTGCAAGGAGCGCGATAAGCGGACGACGTGCGCACCTTCGCTATGGAAGAGTTCGGAGACAGCGAGCCCGATGCCCCGGCTTGCGCCGGTCACCACGGCGACCCTGCCTTCGAGTTCGCTCAATCGAGCCAGCTCCCTCCATGAGCCAGCCGGAGGAACTCGTCGCGTGTCTTCCCGTCCAGGAATGCGCCGCGTAACGCGCTGGTCACCGTCTTCGAGTGCTGTTTTTCGACCCCACGCATCATCATACACAGATGATAGGCTTCGATGACGACACCGACGCCGTGCGGCTCCAGCACCTCCATGAGCGCGTCCGCGACCTGATCGGTCAGCCGCTCTTGCACCTGGAGCCGCCGCGCAAACACATCGACAACCCGTGGGATTTTCGAAAGACCGATGATCTTGCCTTCGGGCAAGTACGCGACGTGCGCCTTCCCGAAGAACGGCAGCATATGATGTTCGCAGAGCGAGTACACTTCGATGTCCCGCACCAGAATCATGCTATCGTGCGGTTCTTCGAACACGGCACCGTTGACCACGTCAGCGACACAGGTTTCATATCCCCGCGTGAGCCAGCGCAGCGCCGTTGCCACGCGCTTCGGCGTGCGCTCGAGGCCCTGCCGCGCGGGGTCCTCGCCCACGAGCCGCAATATCTCGGTCACGAGCGCCGGAAACGGGTCCGTCTTGTCTCCGGCTTGCACCGGCGGTGCGATGTCCAGGTCGCGCGCGCGGGGATGTCGCACAGGTGATTCTGTCACGGGTTTCGGCTCCTGTATCGCAACACGCCACGGAACTGCAGCACCTTGCCGCGCGCTCCGGGAGGTGGTTGTTTTCGTTCGACTCGTGAAGGGTATTTGGCCGTTCGAAACCCGTCAAGCAGGGTCAACGAAAACAAAGAGGCGTGCCGTGTTGCGACACGCCTCTGTAGGCAAAGCGGGAACGAAGAGGGATTATTGAAGCCCGAATCAGTACTGACCGTGCCCTAGCCACCACATCTGCCTTCCCCACACGGGGCATGACATCGGTTGCAGCACCCGGGCGCGCTGCCGAGCTTGTTGGCTCAATAATGCGTTCTCTCCGCCCCGCTGAACCGCGCGAAGTATAGGATCGAGCTGAAATGCCGTCAAGGAATTGACATTATGAGTGCACTTGTGAACGTTTACGTGTTCGCCGCCATCCTGAGCATCGCCGCCTGGATCGTCATCGCCTTCGTGGTCGCATGGCCAACCGGGTGGGCGCATTTTCCTCTGATTCTCGGTGTCGTCTTCCTGGCACGAGCGATCGTCGGCAACGCGAAATGACAGGTGCCAATATGGGATGAGTGCGTGACGGTTGCTGGAACGGAGATCACAGCGCGGCGGATGTCTCGGGATGATCCGACGCGGTTGCGGGGACCGGCAGGGTCGGTGAACTAGATCTCCCAATTGGAAAACAACACCTCCCCTGCCGGCAGGGTTGCTTCCGGAAAGCCGCTCAACGTCATCCTGAGATCCGTCCAGCGTACCCGATAGTTTCTGGCCACGAGCGCACGGTACGCCCCGGCATAGGCCGTCTGGCAGCGAACCGAGACACGCTTGATCCCCATGCTCGCGGCACACGCTTCACAGGCGACGATGAGTTTTTCGAACGTGTCCAACGAGTCGGCGTAGAGCTTCAGGACACGGAGTTCGTCGGCGGCCCGCTCCTTTGCGAGCGGAGCAGAATGCCACAGAGCAAACCCTGCCATCGCCCCGTCCCGCTCGACGACGACCGCATCACCGATATCGAGTTGGCGGGTGAGCGCGACTTCCCTCGTAAAGTCGTACTGAATCACCGACTGCTCGAGCCGCTCGCGGCAGGCCGACACAAGTCGCTGCTGCTCAGCCGCGGACGCGAGGCGCAGGCGCACGAACGTGCCATGCATGCTCCGGCGATCTGCGTTTCCCGTCATCGTCATCGTGAGATGCTGCGGGACGAACCCCATCCGACTGTAGAATCCGATGTTCTCGACCGTCCGTGGCATCGTCTCGAGGCCAAGTGTGCGCACTCCCTGCCGCCGCAGCCACGCGATCGCCGTCTCGACAATTGTCTTCCCGATGCCCAGTCCTTGCCGGTCCGGACGCACCGCCAGCGGACCCATCCATCCTTCGAGCCCGGAGTAGTGAGCCATGTTGAGCGCCACGACCTCGTTGTGCTCGTCGAACCAAACCATCGCGCCTTCTCCCGCATCGCGAATCGCATATCGCCAGATCACGGGATTCAGTTGGGGAACACGGACCCCGACGAGCCCGTCGCGCCGGTACCGGTCGGTGAACGAATCCGCGAACACGCGGTTGAGCGCCGACACATCGGCGTCCGTCGCCCGGCGTGGTCCATCCACAACTCGCTCAGCTCGCAGCATCGTCATACCAGGGCGTCCTCGGTCACCACCGAGCTCGCCCGACCTTGGTCAACTGACACCCGCAACACCCGATCGACTCCCTCCCGGACGGATTCGATGTGCGTGATCAACACGACTTGGGGAAATCGATTCCCGAGCCGCCGTAGCAACTCGACCACATTTTGTCGTCGGCTTTCGTCCAGTCCGCCGAAAATCTCGTCGAGAACCAATAAGGACAAGGGTTGCCCTGCCCGCTCCGCCACCATCTCGCTGATCGCCAGCCGCAGCACGAGATTCGCCAAGTCCTCCTCGCCTCCGGAGATCACCGGTTTCGGGAACCCATCTTCGATGGCCAAAACGCGATACTGTTCGTCCAGCTCCAGCGCGTTGTAGCGGCCATCAGTCAACTCGGTCAGGAACGCGGAGGCGCGGTCGGCAAGCTCAGGCCGCATCGCCGCATTGAGTTCCAGACGGAGATCGTGGAACGCCTTGTCGAGCTCGTCATGGAGCAACAAGTCACGTTTTGCGCGCTTCGTCCGCTTGACCTGGCTCACGCGCTCCTTGATGCGGCGGTGTGCTTGCGCGAGCGCGACGTCGGCTGCTTTCGCGTCACCTTGCGCGTTCGCGAGATCGAGTTCCGCCTTTTGGACCGCCCGCTCTGCAGCGTCATGGCTGGTCCGGAGTTCCAGAAACGCCGGCTCCGAGAAACCGGATTCCGCGATGGCCGCTCGCAACGCCGCCAATCGGTCCGACAGGGCCGCGAGTGATTGCTGCGCAGCCCTCGTATCCTGCTGCAAGCGGTCGCGCTGTTCCACCTTCACCTGCAGTTGTGCGCCCAACGTGACGAGTGCATCGAGCGCCCGGCGCTCGACCCGAACGGCTTCGTGTCGGTCCGCGTCGTACGTGTCCGCAAGCCCCACCAGCTCCTGTTCCATCTCGGCCAGACGCTTCGTGATGCGGCCACGCTCTTTCTCGACACTCACGCGTTCCCGGACGCGGTCCTCGGCGCGGGCAACCTCCTGTACCTGTCGCTCGACTGCACGCGACGCTGCGGCAGCCTGCCGCAGCGCCTCTTGCAGATCCTTCGGCTCGGTCTTCAGCTGCGCCACTCGCTGCGTGTAGAACTTGCCGTTGATCTCGATCTCTTCGAGCTGCTTGCCCAGGCCGTCGAGCACCGTTTCGAACTCATCGCCGAGCGGGCGAGTACACGTGGGGCACTGCCCGTCCGGTCCAGCCTTGACGATGCCGTCCCGATGCCCGCTCAGGTCGCGGTACTGGTCCCGGAGCGCCTGCCGCTTGGTTTCCGCGTCCTGTTTGTCTCGAATCCACTCGGTGCGGGCCTTTTCCTCAACCGCCTCGGCCTCTTTGAGCGTGGACCGGGATGCTTTGAGTGCGCGCTGCGCCGTCTCGAGTTCCTGCTCCGTATTCTCGAGACTAGACAACCGCTCACCCAGCCGCTCGCGCTGCTCCTTCACCTCGTTCACTTGACCCCTGAGCGCACGCCGCCGGCCCACCTGTTGCGCCTGCTTCTCCAGCGCTTCGATCTCCTGCGCCAGCTTCGCGGCGCGCGCCAAGTCCGGCGCCATCGCGTCGAGCTGTGAATGAGCTACGGTTGCATCCTTCAGTGCTGCGGAGAGCCGCACATGTTCGCGCTGTGCCTCCTCGACGTCGCGCTCCACAACGCGGCGCTCGCTTTCCTGCGCAAGCACCGACTCGCGTAGCTGTACCATTGCCTGCCACGTTGGCGCGAGAGCGTCGAGTTGCCGCCGTGCTTCGGCCAATGTCGCGCGCGCCCCGTCGGTGATCCTCCGCGCGTCGTCCGCCGCCTTCTGCCAACGGTCCCGCTCGGCAACAAGCGTTTCCTCGTCGGCAAGCCCCTTTTCCAACCCCTCGATCTCACCCCGCAAACGCGTACGGGTCTCCCGCAACTTGTCCTGCACCCGTTTGAGCTTGGCGTAACCCAAAACGCGCGACAAGAACCGCGCGCGATCGGTCGGCCCCATATTGGCCATGACCGCCAGCTCTTTTTGACCCGTAAAATAGGTGTTGAAAAACTCCTCCCGGCTCATGCCAAGCAACCGGGTCACGCGGGCGGCGACTTCCTGGCTGTGGTCGGCAATAGGCGTGTCCCGTCCGTCCTGATACAGCGCGGCGGTGTAGAGACCCCGCTCGACCCGGAACTCATGGGGTCCGAGACAGAAGTCGACCTCCACTTTGACCTGGGACCGGGCGGGCGCCTGGTGGCGGCGAATGGAATCCTTGACACCACGAGCTGCCGGATTGCCGTAGAACGCCCACGAGATCGCTTCGAGCAGGGTGGTCTTTCCCGAGCCGTTGGGACCGACGATCGCCGTGATGCCCGGCCCCAGCACGAGCTCCGTTTCGGCGTGTTGTCGAAAATTGAACAGTCGGAGGCGTTTGAGCTGCATTATTCCTGCTGGCGATCCCGTTCGACCTCGTCCATCAATCGCGTGCCGATTTCCAGGAGCCGCTTCCGGTCTACACCGCCGGGCAGCGCGCGCCGCTCGAGAAACTCGGCCACCAGCTCACTCATCGTCTGCCGGCGGCCGGGTTCGGCCACGCCAAGCATCGTGTGGGGAAGCGGACGTCGAATGTCCAGATGGTAGTGCAGCGCAATCGTCTTCATCTTCCGAACCTGCGTGTAATCCAGGTCCCGCGCCACGGCGTGCGGGACGTCGTACACGACTTGCCGCACGATCTGGCCTTCGAGCGCAGCGCCGCACCGTTCGAGCGGGTCGCGAATGCGCCGATCCAATTCCGACGCGTCGAGCCCTTCACCTTGAATGGCGGGAAGATCGATGAACCGCCGCGCGAGCTTGATCGGGCGAAATTCCACCGCGAGCGTTGCATCGAGAGTCACGAGCAACCACCCCTTCACGTCGCCTCCCCTCCCCTCGCCTCTTTCGTCTTTGAGCTCGCCCCACGGATTGAGCGTGACGAAGTCGAGCGCCCCGGCGTACCACGCATTCGCTGCCACCGAGTGCGCGACGTGATAATGTCCCAAGGCCACATAGTCCCACAGATCCTGATGAAGCTCGCTGAGCTCGACCACGGCGCCCCCAAATTCGATCACCGCGCTTTCCGGTGAAATGCCGCCTGCCACTTCACCATGCATGAGGAGTACCTTGTGTGCCGCGTCGGACCGCGGCGCCAAATCCGTGCGCCGCGGACCCGCGAGCGCCGCATGCGGTACGCACAAGATGGAGAGGTCCAGATTCTCCAGCACGAGTTCCCGCGCCTCGCGCGTCACGACCACGACCCCCCCGACCGCTTCGAACAGTTTCAGGATGCTGCCCGTCTCCGTCGATCTTGCCGTGTCGTGATCTCCTGCCACCATTACGACGGTGGTGTTCGGAAGCGCCTCGCGCAGGCTGCGAAGCTGATTGAACGCGTGCAGGATGGCGGGATTCGTGGGCCGGACCGAATGAAACACGTCCCCGGCGACCACGACGACGTCCGGCTTGGCCCGCGACACGTCTTCCATCGCCTGACGGAAAGCCTGAGCGACGTCAGCTTCCCGTTGGTTGATGCCGTGCGGTGTTTGGCGGTAGTACTGCCGAAACCCGAGGTGAAGATCCGCGAGGTGCGCGATGCGAACAGTCACGGCTGGACCCGATACCGCGTCGTGATCTCCCACTCGAGGGTCTGGTCGGACGGTGCGGTTGGCTCGCGACGTCGCGCTCGAATGCGAGAGCGGTTGGTTCCCGACACGAACGCGTTCCATCCAGTTGACCACACGAGTGACGCGATGATGTCGCCCGTATACGACCACGCCGCCCGCTCTGTTTGCAGCGGGTCGGTCACCGTGGTGCGCCGAAACGTCCCCTCGACCGTCACGAACCCCAACGTGTCGTAGGGCCGGATTCTCACACTGTCGAGCCACGCCGTCGCATTCGCAATCAACCTCGCCGGCGACGCGGCGCCGTCGTTCGCATGCATGCCGGTCGGTAACCGGACACTGGCCGTCGTCTGCCACCGATCGCCGGCAGCAACCGGCCGTTCGGGCAGTTCCAGGTCTCGCACGCCGGTGATCAGTGCGACAGGATCCGTGATACCGGGATGCGGCCGGCCGCTCGTTCCGGTCACTCGAAGGCGATCATCGACTCTCACTTGCATCCAGCCGGAATCGCCCATTTCCGGCCGCCATTCCCGCCAGCTCGCAGGCGGTTCGCGGGAGCGAATCCTCATGGAATCGTATCGCAGGTGCAGAGCCTGCGCTCCGTTCACGACGCCGAGCGGGATCTCCGTCATCCCCCCCACGTCGGCAAACTCCTTCGCGCGCTCGCCAGCCCGAAAACGCGTATGTGTTTGAAACAGGATTGAAACGGGTTCGTCGTTTCGGGGAGCGAATCGCAGGAGCAGTGTGTCCCGGTCCGCCCACGTGGCGGGGGCGACCACCAACGCGCACATACCCCCAACAAACAGCGCAGCCTTACGGACCATACGGGTCGTCGACTTCGAATACGGTCGCCGCCGCAGCCGCCGGCCGCGTGACGGTTTCACGTGGCACCGCCGGCCCCAGTGCAGCCGAGAAGAACGCGAACACGTCGCGCGGCTTTGCCAGCTTCGTTGCGAGCAGGGCTCGGCGCACGTCAACCTCCCGGCGTCCGGCGATCAGTTCTTTGACACGTCCAGGAGAGACGGCCCGGTCGAGAGCCACGAGCTGCACGACCACGGCGTCCTCGAGCGGCATCTCCGCGGCGGGAGGGAAGCGTTCCACTCCTTTCGGTCCCGTGAGCACGGCGGGTCGCGGGAACCGGACGAACACCGGCTGCGTGAAATGGGGATGCCGAATCATGAGTTCCCCCTTTGGCATCGTCGCCAACTTGATCTTCGTCGCAGCGGACAGCACCTGATACTGCGGGGTCGCCAGCTCGTCCGAATCCATTCGTCCGTAGATGGCCGTGCCTGCATTCCCCACGACCCGGCGATGGATCTGTGACCGGAACTGCTGCGCCGAAAAGAGCACGAGCCCGAGATATCGCCCGCGTTCCGAGATGTCGAGCAACATCTTCTTCACGTAGCTCTCCGGACCGTCACTCGGCGCATACTTGTTCAGCTCGTCCACGAAGACCACGACATGATCGACCCCGAGGTCGCGCCGCTCCAAGTGCTCACGTAACCTCGAAACGACTCGCGTAAAGGCCAAATCCTGACCGAGCTGATCCATTCCTGCGACGTCGAGCACGTACACCGCGCGATCCTCGAACGCGCCAAACGGCACGTCGCTCACCGAACCGTCATCGGTGACGAGACCTTTGCAGCGCGTGGAAATGTTCATCAGACGGTTGCGTACCTTTCGAATCGTGGCGATGTGATGCGTCCGCCAGACATCACTTCGGCCGGCGTTCTCCAGTCCATCGAAGATCGCTCGAAACAGGCGTTCGAGATCGCCAAACGTGCGCACGCGATGCGTCGTGCCCCAGTCGTCGCGGAACTCCTTTTCCACCACCCGATCAGCCAGAAAATCGATGAACGCATCCGACTTCGCGTCGATGTCGTCGCGATTGAGCAGCACCTCGTGATAGTCGAGCACTTCCCGAAGCCCCCACACGAGCGGCTGTACGGTGTCAGTGAGGGCCGGATTCGTGCGGAGCGTGTTGAGATGCACTCCGTCGGCCTTGAACGGCGCAAAATACCGTACACGTTTGAACGGCTCGGCCTCGATGCCCAGCTCCGCATAGATCTGCCGGTCGGCCTCACTCAGTTCGCCGGCCTGATCCAGAAAACAGAGATCTGGTCCCTTCACATTGAAACAGACGGCAGCGATGGTGCCTTTCGCCTTCGGAAACCGCTGAAAGATGCTCGCGAGAAAGAACTCCACGGCGCTGGTCTTCGTGGCCAGCCCGGACACGCCCGAAATGTTCAGGTGCGCCGATTCGGGACCCAACAGAAAATCGGCGTCCAAGTAGACGGGGGCGCTGGTTCCCCCTGCCGTATACAGCCCAATGGGTATCCCCATTGGCTGTTCGGTTCTGACATAGGTGTCCATGCGGAGGGCGTGAACGATGTCGTCTTTGGTAGCTAGGCGCACGTCCGACAGCGGAACGGGCTGCAGCGGCTCTTCCGGCATCTGGCGCAGCACGGCGGCCGTCCACAAACGGATTTCGGTCCGGCGCGTTGGGGCCAGCGCCGCGGCCTCGGGGTTTCCCTCGGCGGCCAGCACATCGTGCAGCGGCGCCGCGAGATCGGAATAGGCCCGTCCGTCGACGACCACCGCGTACACCGTGCGCGACGCCTCGCCATCGACACGCACAATCGCCCCAATCCCAAGCGTCGTGTCCGTCGCGGTCCAAAAATGGAACTGGTGCGGACCGGCAGGCAGCGCCTCGGTGGCGACGACACGACCAATGGGAGCCTCGGGACTACTCGACGTCACAATCGTTCTCCAATCTGCGCGCGAAGGTACGCTTCCACGTGTTGTACCGGGTACAGCAATCGATCCCACCGCCCATCAGGCGCCGAGAGCGGCGCGCGCTCGGCAAGCAACCAGCGGCTGATCTCGGTCGCCTGGCCCAGCGCCGCCGCATCCGGCGCGCATTCCAACCGCAGTAATCCATGGAGCAGATCACGCTCTTCCCACGGCCACAGGCGAAGATACCATGAGTATACCCGCGAACGAACCGACGATTCCCTGCAGAAGACGCTGCTTCGATGACCCGGTGGTAGCGTCAGGGCCGTCACGAGATCCGCCCCGTCCAAGAACTGCGTTTCATGGCTCTTGATCACTCCGAGCACCGCCGGCGACGTCTCCAGCCCCGGCAGCGCCGTAATCGATCCGTCAATCAGCAACCACCCGGCCGACCGCGTCGCCAGCCACTGCTCCGCAACCCGACGCTCCAGCGCCTCCCTGCGCCGCTCAACCAGCCTTCCGGCGAGTTGGATGTCGAGCAACGGATGCGAGCGGTCCCCGTCCGTGCTGTCGTAGAGCGGAAGGCCAAGGGACTCGAGTCTGGCGACCGCCGTTGGCTCGAGCCGACCGAGCGACGCAACCAGACACTCTTCTTTCTCGAGCAGACGAGCCGCGAGCGTACCGTCTCGCCGCTCCATGACCGCGGCCGCCGCAACGCCTCGCACGATGGGCACGATTCCGATCCGGCCAGCGACCCGAAACCGTTGGATGCCGTCGAGAAACGCCGTCCCCCCGGGAGGGGCCGCAGCCCCTCTCACGTCAATGCAACGAAGCGACACGTCTTCAACGGGCTCGGACGAGCCGAACGGGGCGCTGATCGGCGGAGGCACGTACGCGAGCACCGACCCCGTGCCGACGGTGCCGCCTGATTGCATAATCGCTTCCCGCAGCGCGCCCTGCGTGCTCACGGGGGCCGGGGCCTCGCTAACGTGTGTCAGTCCGCCACCTTGATGCCAAAGGTCAGCCCATCCCTGACAGGAATCACAGCGGCTGCGAGGCGGGGATCGCCCGCGGCGAGCCGATTGAACGCCCGGACGCCCTCAACATCGGGCCCACGATCCGCCGCCTGCACGACTCGACCGTCGAGGAACACATTATCGCACAGCAGCAACCCACCAATGCGCAACAACCGCATGGCGTGCTGAAAGTACGCCTCCAAAGACGCCTTGTCCGCGTCGATGAATACCGCATCGTACGGGGGGTCGAGCCGCGCCAACACGTCGTTTGCCGCACCTTCGACGACATCCACCAGCGCATCCACGCCCGCGACCCGGAAGTTCTCCCGTGCAACTCGGGCCCGGTTTGAGTCGATTTCGATCGTGGTCAACCGTCCCCCGGGCGCGAGCGCGCGGGCAATCCACACGCCGCTGTACCCTCCCAACGTTCCAATTTCCAGCACGGTCTTCGCGGCAACCGCCCGCAACAACACGGCGATGATGTTCGCCTCGTCCGGTGAGATGGAGATAGGCGGAAGGCCCGCTTTTTCCTGCCGCTCGCGAATCGCGAGCAACGCGGCATCTTCGGGTGCGTAGAGCTGCTGCGCGTATGCCAGTACCCTCCGATCGGCAGTCACATCGGTGGTCGTTGCCATTGGCAGCTCCAGCCAGGTTACGGCGTGAGTCGGTCGGCTGTGTATACCCAGCGGCCGCCCACCATCGTACGCAAGACGGTGACGTCTTTCAGGTCGGCGGGCGCGACGGTAAAGAGATCGTCGGACAGCACGGCGAGATCCGCATAGTATCCAGGCGCGATCTTGCCCTTCTGGGTTTCTTCGAAGGCGGCGTACGCCGGCGCGATCGTCGCGGCCTCCAGCGCCTCTTGCACTGTGATCCGCTGACCGGGATACCACCCCCCATCCGGAAACCCGTTCACGGTTTGCCTGGTTACTGCTGCATAGATCATCAGGACGGGATTGGCCGGATACCACGCGGCGTTCGTGCCGGGCCAGTCGGAACCAAACACCAGCAGCGCCCCGCCATCCTTCAGCGCACGGAACGCGTACGCCCCCCGGGATCGGTCTCCGATACGATCTTCCATCCAGCGCATGTCGTCGATGGCGTGGTACGGATTGATTTCCGCAATCAGGTTCAGTGACCCAAACCGGGCAAAGTCGTCAGCCTCGACCACCTGAGCATGGATCATGCGGAAGCGACGATCTTTGGTTCCGTTCATCCGCACCACGTTTTCGAACATGTCGAGCAGCGTGTCCACCGCCAGGTCGCCGATGGCGTGGATGTGCGGGGTCAGACCCGCGGAATCCGCCGCGCGGATCATCGACTCCATGTTGCCCGGGGGCGACATCATGGTCCGCCACCGGCCGCGATCGTCCGGGCGGTGACGGTACGGTTCGCGAAACATCGCGGAGGAGTTCCCCATGATCCCGTCCACGAAGCCTTTCAGCCCGCAGATGCTCACCCACTCGTCTCCGTATCCCGTCTGGATGCCCGTTGCCGCCAAGTCGTTCCAATGATCGAGCGTCGGACGCGCGCACACACGCACCGAGAGCGAGTCCCGCCGTTTGAGGTACTGATAGATCCGCATTTGCGCGGCGTCGGTGATGTCGTGGATGCTGGTCACGCCATGACGGGCCAAGTCCGCGAGCGCCATGCGCGCTTCCGCGAGTTGTTGTTCAAAGGCGGGGGCTGGCATGCTCCGCCGGATTCGCGCGACCTGATCCGCGGTGAGTGCACCCGCCACACCCGCCGGGGCAATACCCGCTGCCTGCAACGCCGCGGAGTTGGCGACGAACACCGATCGGTCCCACTTGCTCAACAGGGCCGGGCGGCCGACGGTGATCGAATCCAGGAGGGGGAGCCGCGGGCTCCACGTGCTTTCCAAGTCGTATGCGCCCCAGTCTCCTCCCACCATCCACGAACCGTCCGGCAGCCGCCGGTCCGCCTCGGCGATTCGGCGCCGCAGGCCGACATCGTCCGACACATCGAGCAGATTGACGCCGAGCAACAGCTGACCGGCACGCCGGAAATGCGTGTGCCCGTCAATGAATCCGGGAACGACGAGTCGTCCGGCAAGGTCATGCGACTGGTCCGCACCCACCTCCGGCATCACCTCGCCGGTTGCCCCGACAGCGACGAAGCGACGGTCTCGGATGGCAACGGCCTCAGCCCATGGATTCGCCGAGTCACCGGTCCAGATTCTCCCGTTCGTCAGAACGATGACGTGGTTGGGGGTCGCTTGCGCCGTAGCGCGTGGAGCGAAACCGACCACTCCAAACAGCGCCGCGAGGACGATGGTGAGTGCCCTGGCGGACATCACGATTCCCGGCCGCCAAAGGGAGGCACGTTCAGCAGCCAGACGCCGGCCAGCATCCGACTCGAGTCGAGATCGACGATGAAGTTCTTGGCGACCGCCACCGAATCCGCTACCTCCGCACTTCCGACTATTAAATGAATGACGGACTCGTCGGGGGCGAGCTCACAGTCGAGGGACGTGTCGACCTCGACGATCGGGAGGTCGGTGTCCATTGCGATCGGCAAGAACAGTCCGCCGCGCGATGTCGCATCGGGCGCCCGGATGGCCGGAACCACTTCGCTCTTGGGCCACACCACGATTTCGACGCCGCACAGCAACCCGTCGGCGACATCGAGCGAGACGACGGCGCCAAGCCTATCCTCGAGCTCCACGGTGCAATGCGACGTGGCGGTCGAAACCATGTCCTCCAAGCTCCCCGCCAGGATTTCGGTTTCTACATCCCAGCGAAACGGAATCGCCGACAGGTCCGTCGCCCCGGGTTTGACCTGCGCTTCAACGCCCGTCCGGATGTCTACCACAGTTGCAACCTCTGCCCTGTCATGGTTTATCCTCGCCGGTGACCGCCTTCAGGAACCCGCCGAGCCGGTCGAGCGCCTTTCGCAACTCACGCTCTGACACGGCATACGAGAGCCGGACCCACCGAGCATCGCCGAATGCTTCTCCCGGCACGAGCGCCACGCCGGTTTTCTCCAGGAGGAGTTCGCAGAACGACACCGCGCTCGTGATCGCGCCGTGAAACGCGCCATCGACTCGGAAGAAGAAGTAGAAAGCGCCCAACGGCTCGACGAACTCCACGCCAGGAAGCTGCTGACGAAAGTAATCGACGACGATCTCGCGACGCTTTGAAAAGTCGCGCACCATCCGCTCCACGTCAGCCTCGACCCGTTCATCTGACAGCGCAGCACACGCGGCCCATTGGGCCGGATGTGACGCGCCACTCGTCACGTGCGTCTGGAGTGCCGCCATCGCCTTGGCCACCGGCCTCGGAGCCAGCGCCAGTCCAATGCGCCAACCGGTCATCGCGTATGCTTTGCTCACGCCAGAAATCAGGACGACCCGCTCCAGCATCTCATCGTTGAGATCGAGCACTGACGGCGCCGGCCCGGTTCCGTAATGGATGCGCCGATAGATCTCGTCGGCGATGATCCACAGGTTCCTCTCGTGCGCCCAGGCCACGATCGTCTTGAGTTCCGTGCGGGAATACACGGCCCCTGTCGGGTTGACCGGTGACGCCAGGATGATCCCCATTGTTCGCTTGGTTGCAGCCCGCTCCAGTTGGTCCGTTCCGACCTTGAGACCCCACTGTGGATCTCCCGGAACCAGGACCGGCGTCGCACGCGCGAGATGGACCATCTGCGGGTACGAAACCCATGCCGGCGCCGGTACCAGCACTTCGTTCCCGGGACCGAACAGCGAAAAGCAGGCATTGAAGATGGCCTGCTTCGCGCCGGTGGACACGACGATGTTGTCTGCGTTGACCGGCCGCCCGCCGGACAGGAGGGAAAGGTGCCGCGCCGCAGCCGCCCGAAGCTCCAAGATGCCCGCGTTGGGTGGATAATGGGTTTTTCCCTGTTGGATCGCCTTGATTCCGGCCTCAGACGCAATGCGGGGAGTCGCGAAATCGGGCTCACCGGCCGAGAGATCCAGCACGTCTTCGCCGGCGGCGCGACGGCGCTGTGCTTCCTGACTGATCGTCATGGTTGCCGAGGCTACCAGGTGCTGGAGGTTTTTCGATTTCGTGAAGGGGCTCAGTGTGGACTGAGCTTTCATGGCCGGATCGCTCCGTGGCGTTTGAGAATGGACACGGTGGAATCTAACGGAAGCGCTCGCGCGGTGCCGCGATGCCCTGTGACCGTGGTCGCGTACAACAGCGAATTATAGATCGCCTCTTCGGTCGCTTCGATGACCGCTTGAAACAGCGGCGACATGCCGTTGTTGCTCACGGGGCCCGCAGCGGCGAGCCGTTCGACCGGGACGGTGCTGAAGGCGATGACATAGTCTCCCGACCCATTCGTCATCGAGCTGCCCGTGCGGGCGAGACCCGCCAGCGCTCTCCGGGCCAGTCGCTCCAAATTGCGCGCGGTGAGCGGCGCATCGGTCACGACAACGATCATGATCGACCCGTCACCCGTGTCCATCGACTCGTTCGCCGGCCCGCCGCCCTCCCCCGCGTCACGAAGATAGTATTGGCCCAGTTCGCGCCCGACGGGGGCTCCCCCTATCGAGAGCACGCCACCAAAGTTCGACTGAACCAACACGCCAACGACCCATGTGCCGTAGCACTCGGGCAGCGTCCGACTCGACGTGCCGATCCCACCCTTCCAACCGAAGGCCCGCGTGCCGCGTCCGGCTCCGACGC
>JBFHWR010000014.1:0-21737 GCA_041599395.1 Gemmatimonadales bacterium
ACCACCCGTGAGGCCGTTTCGCCCCGTGTAAAACAGCTTGGGATACCCGGCAGCAATCCAGTTCGGTCCGAGCGTCGGGAGGCGTGGTAGCTGGGCGGTGCCGGTCGTTGCGACGAGAGCCAACCCGCCCAGAACGAGTACGGGGATTCTCACGAACTACTCTTCGTAGAGCGGAGCGGTGTCACGCAGCGTTGCCGTCGTACCGTCCCAGACGGCGTACCGGGCGGGGCGCATCGACGCGGCGCCGAATTCGCCTTTCTTGTTGACCGCATAGAAGTTGAGACCGAAGCGTGGGCGACCACGTTCGTCCAGCAGTCGGGGTTCCGTGGCTGCCACCACCCGACGGAGCGTCTCGAGTGCAGCATCGGTGGGTTTCAGGCCCCGCCGCATGAATTCGACGGTCAGGAACGCCCCGCACACTTTGATGTTCGCCTCACCACGCCCGGTTGAACCGGCAGCGCCAATCTCGTTGTCGGTATACTGGCCGGCTCCGATCAGCGGGGAGTCGCCCACCCGGCCCGGAATCTTCCACGACAGGCCGCTGGTGGTCGTCACCGAAGAGACGTCGCCGTTCGTGTTGACGACATTGCAGTTGATGGTACCCGTGGGCCGAGGTACCATGCGTTCGTCCGCTGGGACGTTGATCCAATCGTCGGTAGCTCCACGGTTCGCGCGCCAGGCAAGCCATCGCTGCCGGCTGCGTTCGGTGAGCAAATCCTCCTCCTGGAAGCCGTAGGACAACGCGAAACGCTTGGCGCCCTCGCCGACGAGGAAGATGTGATCGGTATAGAGGAGGACGTACTTCGCCACGACACTTGGGGTTTTGATACCCTCGAGGGCGCCCACGGCGCCCGCGCGTCGCGTGGGACCGTGCATGCAGGAGGCGTCGAGTTGGACCACGCCTTCCTCGTTCGGGAGTCCTCCGAACCCAACCGAAGCATCCTCGGGATCGAGTTCCTGGATCTTGACGCCTTCGATTGCGGCATCCAGGGTGTCCATGCCTTCCGCCATCCGGATGCCCGCCCACTCGACGGCGCGCAGGCCGTTCCCAGAGGCAACGGCCACGTTGGCGTCAGCCCGCCTGGTGTGCACGGCGGGTGCCGACAGGTTTCGGGTGGCGGTCACGGTGAGCGTGGCAGCGGTGGCACCGCCGGCAGCTCCCAGGAACTCACGTCTGGAGAATGAGTCTTTCACGATGCTCTCCCCCGTCTCAATATCCAAAAGCGATGGTGGCACGGCGAATTAAGGGACGTTTGGCAGTCCATGTCAACTTGATTCGAAAGTTTACCTCCGATAGGTTCCCGCGTTCCGGCGCGAAACAGAAGGTCGGAAATGGTCTCAGTCGTGCTGCCAGTGTATAACGAACGTGCAAACTTGGCGCCCCTGGCCGAGGAGTTGAGGCATGCCCTCGAAGGGCGCCCGCAAGAAGTTGTCGCGGTCGACGACGGCTCAACGGATGGCTCGCTCGAAGAACTCGAGCGCCTGCGCGCGCAGTGGCCGGCACTCCGCATCGTGGCGTTGAAGTGCCACGCCGGTCAGAGTGCGGCGATGGTTGCGGGCTTCGACGCGGCTCGAGGCGACACAATCGCCACGATGGATGCTGATGGTCAGAACGACCCTGCGGACTTGCCGCATCTGCTCGACTTGCTCGTCGGGGGGTGCGATGCGGTAGTGGGGTATCGTGTTCGTCGGCGTGATAGTTGGTGGAAGCGATTTCAAAGCGCGGTGGCCAACGCGGTTCGAAACTGGATGACGGGTGATCACGTGCGTGACACGGGGTGTTCGTTGAAGGTGATGCGCCGAGACGTCGTGTTGGAACTGCCCCGATTCAACGGCATGCACCGATTCCTCCCGACGTTGATTCGTATGCGCGGGGGCACGGTGGTTGAGGCTCCGGTCACGCATAGGTCGCGCCGTTCTGGAACCAGCAAGTATGGGATGCTGAACCGGGTGTTTGTGACGTTCCGCGACGCGACCGGGGTCCGTTGGCTCCGGCACCGCCCGCTGCATTACCAGATTCGGGACGACATCGCGTGAGCCGGCCGGGGCGACCGCGACTGGACCCCGCTATCTTCAATCTCCCCGTCGAGAAGATGCGGGCGGGATACTACAGCGACAAATACTTCGTGCGGGCCCGTGAAGTCCTGGTTGCGGACGGGCACCGACCGCGTGTCGTGATGCAGGTGTTCTGCAAGAGCCACGCGTACCTTGGCGGAGTCGACGAAGCGATTGCGATCCTCAAGTTATGCGCGTCCTCGTGGCAGGATCTGACGGTGCGTGCCCTCTACGACGGGGACATCATTCGTCCGTACGAAACGGTCTTGACGATTGAAGGACCGTATGACGCGTTTGCCCACCTCGAAACGCTCTACCTGGGTGTGCTCGCGCGGCGCACACGAGTGGGGACAAACACGCGACACGTGGTGGATGCGGCGAAACCGAAAGAGGTGATGTTTTTCCCCGCCCGGCACGACCACTGGTTGGTCCAGACCGGAGATGGCTGGGCGGCGCATATCGCAGGTGCCATAGGAGTCTCCACCGATGCTCAGGCATCGTGGTGGGGTAGCGAAGGGGTCGGCACCGTTCCGCATGGTCTCATTGCCGCGTACGGTGGAGACACAGTGGTGGCGGCGCAGAAATTCGTGCACTACATGCCGCAGGACGTTCGTCTCATTTGTCTCGTCGATTTCGACAATGACAGTGTGGGCACCTCACTCGCCGTCGCCCGGTCTCTCGGTGAGTGGCTCTACGGCGTGCGACTCGACACGTCTGCGACGATGGTCGATAGATCGGTCATTGGGCAGATGGGGTCCTTCCTCCCTACCGGGGTAAACCCACAACTCGTCTGGAACGTGCGCGAGGCGCTCGACCGAGAGCGATTCGGAGCGGTCAAGATCGTCGTGTCGGGTGGTTTTACCGCCGAGAAGATCCGCCAGTTCGAGGACGAGGCCGTCCCCGTCGATGCGTACGGCGTTGGCTCTTCGTTGTTTGGCGGACAGGGGGAGTACGATTTTACTGCGGATGTGGTGATGGTGGAGGGCGAACCGAATGCCAAGGTGGGACGCACGCTGCGTCCGAACGATCGTCTCGATCCCGTGACGTGACAGCCGCTGAGATGGTAGCGTTCGTCCGGAGGCGCGAATAGCTTTCACGGCAGACGCCGGCAAGTGAACGATCGATGTCAGGACTGATTTTCTGGGACGTCGACACGCAAGTCGATTTCATGCACCCCGATGGCAAGTTGTACGTGCCGGAAGCTGAACAGCTCGTTGCGAATCTGAAAGCCTTGTCGGATTTTGCACATGCGCGAGGGATCCGTGTCGTGGCGAGCGCCGACGATCATATTGCGGGCGACCCAGAGCTGTCCGACCATCCTGATTTCGTAGAGACGTTCCCGCCGCACTGTATGCGGAGTACAAAAGGCCAGAAGAAGATTCCGGAAACGGCCTTGGAGGCGGCGTTGGTAATCGACCCTGTGCCCGTCGATCCCCAAACGCTCAAGGATCGCGTGCGCAAGCACGGTGGAGATATTCTGTTCAATAAGAACCGATTCGACGTGTTCACCAACCCGAACGTCGAACCCGTGTTGGAGGTCCTCGACCCCGATGAGATCGTGGTCTACGGCGTCGCGCTCGACGTGTGCAACCGGTACGCCATCGAGGGGCTGCTTGGCCGCCGGCCGCAGACCAAGGTTTTCGTCGTCACAGACGCTTCCAAGCCGATCGCGACTGACAAGAAGGACGCGCTGCTCGACGACTGGGTGCAACGTGGCGCTGCGTTGGTCACGACGGCGCAGGCGTTGCAGCTTTCCGAAAACCGTATGGCGGCGGAGGTACCTCACCGCGTATGAACCTGCCCGAATTCGGGCGCTTTTTCTTGCCGGGTCCCACCGAGGTCCACCCCGAGATTCTCCAGGCGATGCTGCGTCCCATGATTCCGCACCGCGGCGAGGACATGGCCAGCCTGCTCAAGCAGGTGGATCAACCTCTGCGGGAGATCTTCCGGACCAGTCGCCAGATCGTGATCGGTACGGGGCCAGCCACGGCGTTCATGGAGCTGGCGGCGCGGTCCGGCGTCCGGCGGCGCGCCCTGTCGCTCGTGAGCGGGGCATTCGGCGAACGGTTCGCCAGTATCGTTGCCTCGACCGGCAAGGAAGTGATTCGCCTCGAGGTTCCGTACGGCGGGACCGTGGAACCGGACATGCTCCACGATGCCGTGGGGAGGTCCGACGTGGACGCGGTGACATTGGTGCACTCCGAAACCGCAACGGGGGCGCTGGCTCCGCTCGACGCATTGGCCGCAGTCGTGCACGACTTCGAAGATGTGATGCTCTTGGTGGATGGAGTGACGTCGGTTGCGGCATCGCCGGTGGAGACGGATGGGTGGAAACTGGATTTCGTCTTCGCCGGCGCGCAAAAGTCACTCGCGTTGCCACCGGGCTTGGCGTTCGGGGCGGCCTCGGACCGGATGACCGAACGCGCGCAGGCGCTTCCGGGAAAAGGGACGTTCACCGACATTTCCGCATATCAAAAAGCGGCGGCGGCGTTTCAGCCGACCAATACACCGGCTATCCCGCTGCTCTTCGCGTTGGACGCCCAATGCCGCCGGATCGAGGCCGAGGGCGGGGTCGAGGCACGATGGCGCCGGCACGAAGAAATGCGGAAGACGGTTGAACGATGGACGGAGGGACCCGGCGCCGAGCTCGGTGTCTGTTTTCTTCCCGCGGAGGAGAGGAGATCGTGGTCGGTTTCCTGTCTCCGCGTGCCGCCTGGCAAGAGCGGACTGCAAGTGGCCAATGCCATGAAAACACGAGGCTGGACGATCGGCGCCGGGTACGGGCCGCTCAAGGAGACAACGATACGGATTGGGCACATGGGTGATCATACGGTCGACGAGTTGGTCGAGCTGTTGCATGTGCTCGAAGAGGTCGTCGCATGACGCACGTTGTGGTGGTGGCCGACTCGATCGGTGAGGCTGGTCTCGAACTCCTCCGTGCCACCAGCGGATTCGAGGTGGTGACGACGGTTGGGCAACGGGAAAGGCTCAGGGAGGAGATCGTCAGAGCTGAGGCCTTGATCGTTCGTTCGGAAACACAGGTGACGCACGATCTCATCTCGCGAGCGTCTCGCCTCCGAGTGATCGCTCGCGCGGGAATCGGCGTGGACAACATCGATCTGGACTCGGCAACCCGGCGGGGCGTCGCCGTCGTGAACGCACCGGGCGCCAATACGGTGAGTGCAGCGGAACACACGATGGCCCTTCTGCTGTCGTTGCAACGGCGGATCCCATGGGCGGTGGCCAGCATGATGAACGGGGAGTGGGAGCGGACGCGGTTTGGCGGCACGGAGATCCGAGGCAAGACCCTCGGCCTGATTGGGCTCGGGAGGATTGGACAGGTCGTGGCCAACCTGGCGCGTGCGTTTGGCATGAAAGTGATTGCCCACGATCCCTACGTTGCGGAGAGCCGGGCGACCGAGCTGCGGATCAGCTTGATGCCGCTCGACAAATTGCTCGAGCGGGCCGATGTCGTGAGCCTGCATCTTCCCGTGACAGAGGAGACCACGCATTTGATCAATGCGCAACGTCTGGCGGCGATGAAGCCCTCTGCCGTGCTGATCAATACCGCTCGGGGTGCGTTGGTCGATAACGAGGCGCTGGCGGTGGCTCTCGATGCAGGCCAGATCGCGGGTGCGGCGCTCGACGTGTTCGATCCCGAGCCGTTACCCGCGGATTCCCCGCTCCGCCGTTCGGACCGGATTATCCTCACGCCGCACCTGGCGGCGTCAACGGCGGAAGCGCAGGAACGGGTTTCGGAAGAAATTTGCCGCACGGTGCGAAGCGCATTACTCACGGGCGATATTGGCAGCGCCGTGAATGTCCCCGGTATTACGAGCGACGCGCTCACGCGGCTCCAGCCGACACTCGATTTGGCGCGGCGGATTGGCCGTCTTGCTGCGAGTGTCGCACGTGGCGGCGTGGACGGCGTCGAGGTGTACTACGGCGGGGACGACAACGATGCGCCGAGAGCCGTGATGCTCGCCGCCCTCGAGGGTATCCTTCGCGCCATGGGCGTGGCGCCCGTCACCATCGTGAACGCCAAGGTGCTTGCGGACGATCGCGGAATTGCCGTGGCGCGGCGTGTAGGACCAGCGGTGGTCGGCTACTCGACGACGGTCGGCGTCTCCGTTCAGGTTGGTGACAGCCGGACCGCCGTCCATGGTGCACTCGTAGCCGGACAGATCGGGAGAGTCATTGGCATCGACGAATTCGCGGTCGATGTTCCTCTGGAGAAACACGTCATCGTACTCCGCAATCGGGACGTCCCCGGCGTCATCGGCTCCGTCGGCACGGTGATGGGTCAGGCGGACGTCAATATCGGGGCATACCACCAGGCGCGACTCGATCCTCCAAGTTCCGAAGCACTGGCGGCCATCGTAGTCGATCAGCCACCGTCCCGGGCGCTGCTCGAACGGCTCGAGCAGCTCGAAGACGTCACGCTCGTTCGGTCAGCGAGCCTCGATGGCGATGCCTGAGAAGGACCGTTGCGAGAAGCCGTGCGGCTTGAAGACTCCCGTCCATGTGAGCGCGTATCTCGGGTTCGGCGAGCCCTGACGCAAGACATACAAAAATGACATCAGAGCAACAAACGCAGACCGATACGTACGACCCGCAGGCTGTCGAACGAAAGTGGCGCGAGCGGTGGGAGAAGCGTCGGACCAACACCGTCGATCTCCGGGACGCGGCCAGGCCGTATTACAACCTGATGATGTTCCCGTATCCGTCCGCCGAAGGACTGCATGTCGGAAACGTGTTCGCGTTTGTCGGAAGCGACATCCATGGCCGGTTCAGGCGGCTGCAGGGCTGGGATGTGTTCGAACCGATCGGCTTCGACGCCTTCGGAATCCATTCCGAGAATTACGCGCTCAAGGTCAACCTACACCCGGGCAAACTGATTCCGCAGAACATCACGCGGTTCCGTGAACAACTCAAGCGATCCGGGCTGATGCTCAACTGGGAGCATGAAGTGTCCACGACGGATCCCGCGTACTATCGCTGGACGCAGTGGATTTTCTTGCAGCTGTTCAATGCGGGGCTCGCCGTCCGGAAAAAAGCGCCAGTGAACTGGTGTCCGGAGTGCAAAACGGTGCTGGCCAACGAGCAAGTCATCGATGGAAACTGCGAACGACACCCCGGCGTGCGCGTGGAACAGCGGTTTTTGGAACAGTGGTTCTTCACGATCACCAAATACGCAGCGCGGTTGCTCGAAAACCTCGAGACGATCGATTGGTCCGAATCCACGAGATTGATGCAACGGAACTGGATTGGGCGGTCGGAAGGCGCCGAACTCGTGTTTGAGACGCCGGCGGGTTCGCCGATCCCGGTCTATACCACTCGGCCCGATACCGTGTTTGGCGCGACGTACCTCGTCCTTGCGCCGGAACATCCTCTGGTTGATGAAGTGACGGCACACGAAAAGTGGGACGACGTCAACAAATATCGGCGGCGTGCGGCCGAGAAGGACGTCGTCTCTCGCCGCAAAGAGGAGCGGGACAAGACCGGTGTATTTGTGGGCTCGTATGCGCGCAACCCCGCGACGGGCGAGTCCGTTCCTATCTGGGTTGCGGATTACGTGCTCATGGAGTACGGAACCGGCGCGATCATGGCGGTTCCGGCCCACGACGAGCGCGACCACGAATTTGCAACCAAGTTCGGTCTCGAGATTCGCCAAGTTGTCGAGGCCGATGACGAGGCGCTGAACGAGCTGCCGTTTTCGTCGTGGGACGGTCGGCTCGTCAACAGCAGTGATTTCAACGGCATGTCATGCCGGCAGGCTGTCTCCCAAATCACGTCGTGGCTCGCCGAGCGAGACCTCGCGACGTCGAAGGTGCAGTACCGCTTGCACGATTGGTGCATCTCCAGACAGCGGTATTGGGGTCCGCCGATCCCGATCATCTACTGCGACGACTGTGGCGCGCTTGGCGTGCCGGAAGAAGACCTGCCGGTGGTATTGCCCGCGCTCGACGACTTCCGGCCTGACGAGAGCGGCATCTCCCCGCTTGCCCGACATGAAAGCTGGTACCGGGTACCCTGTCCCTCGTGCGGTAAGCCCGGCCGGCGGGAGACGGATGTCTCCGACACGTTCCTCGACTCGGCCTGGTACTTCCTGCGCTATCCGTCCACCGAGTTCGACGATCGGCCGTTTGATGCCGCAATGACGAAGAAGTGGTTGCCCGTCAGCAGCTACATCGGTGGCAACGAGCATGCAGTCCTTCATCTCATGTACGCGCGCTTCATTTCGATGGCGCTCCACGACCTCGGCCACCTTGGATTCGAAGAGCCTTTCCGACGTTTCCGCGCGCACGGGACGATTGTCAAAGATGGGGCGAAGATGTCGAAATCTCGCGGGAATGTCGTCGTGCCGGACGAATACCAGGCGAAATGGGGAGCGGACACGTTTCGGATGTACCTGATGTTCTTGGGTCCCTACCTCGAGGGCGGCGATTTCCGCGACCAAGGAATTGTGGGAATCCGGCGCTTTCTCGACAAGGTTTGGGGCCTCGTGCGTGCGGCCGGGCCTGCCGGATCTGTCGTGGATCGAGCGGCCCTCCGAATCCTCCATCAGACCATCGCGAGGGTCACGAACGATCTCGAGGAACTGCGCTATAACACGGCGATCAGCGGGCTAACCGAATACGTGAACTTTCTGCGAGGCTCGGGCGACGCGGACGAGCACGCATCCCCGTCGTTGGAGCCGTCGTTACTCGAGCCGCTGGCCATCATGCTGGCGCCGTTTGCGCCGCATTTCGCTGAAGAGTGTTGGGAACGGCTCGGTCATACGGACACGGTTTTCGAGGCTACGTGGCCGCCCTCGGATCCGTCCCTGGCGCGTGACGAGGAGATTGAACTCGTGGTCCAAGTGAACGGAAAGGTCCGTGCCCGTTTGCGTGTGCCCCCTGGCCTGACCAAAGACGACGTCGTCGCCCGCGCGCTGGACGACGAAACCGTGCAACGTTTTCTCGACGACAAGGACGTGAAGCGCAGCGTCTATGTGCAGGACCGGCTGGTGAGCTTGGTCGTCTGATCGCGGGAGCCGACGCTCAGAGAAGCCACTTCGAGACGACGTCGCCCACCACGTACCCGACAAACGCGACGCCCAGACCCACGGCAAACATGTCGAAGCCGCTCCGCATCACGCCCCGTCCGGTGAAGAAACTGCGTGCCGCGCCGACAACGAAGTGCGAGACCATCGCACTCGAAAAGGACACGGCGATGGCCGTTCTCCCCTCGAAAACAAAGAACGGAGCCACAGGAATGATCGCACCCACGGCGGTTGCGAGTCCCGTGACCCAGCCTTCGCGAAACGGTGTGGAATGTGCTTTTCCAATACCAAGCTCTTCCCGGACCTTCTCTTTGAGAGCCCGTTCCGGATCCCGCATGATGTCGCTCGCCATGAGCCGCGCGCGCTGCTCGTCGATGCCTTTCGCCTCATACAATAGAGCCAGCTCTTCTTGCTCCACCTCCGGCATCAGTTGGAGTTCCTCGCGCTCCATCGCGATCTCGTAGGCGTATACTTCTCGCTCACTCTTGGCGGCCAAGTACCCGGAGGCGCCCATGGAGAGCGCGTCGGCAATCATGCCGGCGAGACCGGTGATCATGACGATCCCCGAATCGACAGACGCGCCAATGACCCCGGCCACCAACCCGAAGTTTGCGGTCAACCCATCGTTGAATCCGTAAATCACGTTCCGCAGGAAACCGCCGGATTCCGTACTGTGCCACGGCTCTCCATCGTTTCCCGCGATTTCGCTCAGCGTGCCGGCGTGTTCGGCCGACTCCTTCGCCAACGTGAGCGCCGTCTCCTTGGCGGCCCCGGGTGGGCTCTCGCGATACAGCGCAAAGTACCCCTTGACCTCCTGGCCTTCCTCGCGAAGCAGCATAGTGAGCAGTGAGGATGGCCCCATCCACCTTCCGAACTTCGCAAGCATCCGTGCCTTGAACGACGGGCTTGGAATGGCGGCTTCGTGCCCTTGCTCGGCGAGGAGTTTTCTCCAGAGGCCCGTGTGCCTGTCTTCGACTTCGGCAAGTCGGCTGAACACGTTCGAGCGCTGTCGATTCTCCTCCGCGCCCGCGAGCGCGCGATACAGGTATGCGGCGTCGGCCTCATCCTGTAGGTGGTGGTGCCATCGAGCGAGGGTCTGAGTGTCGAGGGTCATGAAGCTCGCGGTCTGAGTTGAAGGTCATCCGGAAGTTCCAAACTTACCCGGTCATGCTTTGACGCGGTACGAAGCGTGGTGCCGTATGTTGACGTGTGCGTCTGTAAGTCCATGTGCAACATATTGTTACGATTGGCCTGCTCGGTGTGCCCCGAGCGGCTCGGTCGGCGTCTCGAAGTGCGACGATTCCAAGGGGCCCGGCATCTATCTTTGCAGGCATGAGTGAGATGACATTCGCGGCTCTCGACGACGTAGCAATTGCGCGCGCCAAGGCCGGCGACCTGGCGGCCCTCGAAAGGCTGTACAGGGCCTACGAGGGCATGGTGTACACGCTTGCGCGCCGCATGTGTCGCAGCGCCGAGGACGCGGAGGACGTATTGCAGGAGACGTTTTTTCAAGTGTGTCGCAGTATCAAGTCGTTTCGTGGTACCGGCGGCGGCAGCTTGACGGCGTGGGTCAAACGCATTGCCGCCAGCAAAGCCCTCATGCGGGTTCGGTACGCCAAGTATCGGGAAACCGACGAGCTGCACGAGGAGACAGATGCCGGAGTGCACGACGGAGATGTGGGACTGGGACTGGATCTGGAAGCGGCGTTGGCCCGGTTGTCGGATACGTCGCGCGCCGTGGTGTGGCTCCATGACGTCGAAGGGTACACACACGAAGAAATAGCCGAGCTGATGGGTAAGAGCGTGAGTTTTTCCAAGTCACAACTGTCGCGGGCGCACGCACGGCTCAGGAGAATGCTCGGTGAGGAGTCAGTATGCTGAGGCATTGCACCATTCAAGAGATGCTGGACGTGCGCGACGGGGAGGGCTCTGTAGCTGCACTGCGGCATCTGGACGAATGTGACCAGTGCCGTCAGGAACTCGAGCGTGCGCACCAACGGGTTGCTGCACTCAAGGCGTTACCCAGCCTCCGGCCGCCCCGCAACCGATGGTCTGCTGTCCGGGACCTCGTCGACGCGGAGCGCAGGCAATCACGCTGGATCAGGTCGGGTTGGTTGTCGCTCGCGGCGGCCGCGGTTGCGGTCTTCTTGGTTGGTACGGACGGCGTGTTCCAGACCGGGGCGGATGAAGAGGATGCGCGTGCAGCAGAGCTTCAGGCGCTGGTCGACCACGTGGAAGAATTGGATGAGGCCTTGGGCGTCGTGCGGACTCGGACGAGAGCGGTGAACGGCCTCACGGCGCTCACGATCGCCGATCTGGAGGATCAGATCGCGCTGGTTGACTCCCGGATAGACTTGGCGAGACAGATGTCACTGTCGCGGGAGGACGTCACGAACCTGTGGCGTCAGCGTGTCGCGCTCACCAACGCGCTCGTCAGCACGCACGTGCGACAGGTGTCGTCCGTGGGATTCTGAACTGCCGCGGATTGATTGATCAACACATCGGTGCTCAAGCGCCGGTTTTCGAAAAGGAGCAGCAGACCATGAGGCTGAGAACGACATACATAGCCACCGCCGCGTTAGTGCTTGCCGTGGGCGTGAATACCCCCGTCGTGGGCCAACAAAACGAACGAGATGAGCGCAGGCGGGAACGACAGCTCGAGGCTGCCGAAGAGGCCATGCGCGCCCTGCAGGAAGCCATCGACGAGCTTCGCGCGTCACGGACCGAGCAGGCACAGGAGCAACTGGAAGACGCGTTACGGGCACTCCGTCGGGCGGAGGCCGGACTGGATCTCGCGAATCGGCTGCGCGTGCTCGCGCCGGGTGCGTCGCTGTTCGACGACGGAATGCGGAACTTCACATTGATGGTGTCCCGCCCCCGGATGGGGGTGGAGGTGCGGAGTAGGACGGATGCGGATACGGAAGCCGTTGGAGCCGAGATCCTGCGCGTGACGCCGGACAGTCCGGCGGAGGAAGCCGGGTTGGAAGCGGGTGATATCATCACCAGGGTCAATGGAGAGGATTTAGCGCGCAGCGGACGTCGTGGCCGCGAACCCGGCAGCAAGCTGATCGAGGTGATCAGGGAGCTGGAAGTAGGGGACACGGTTCAGGTAGAGTACCAGCGCGACGGTCAGACGCGTACGACGTCGGTAGTGCTTCGCGAACTGGATAACGAGTTTGCGTACAGTTTGGTGACGCCCGACGTGAGCCGGGACTTCAGCGTTCGGGTGCCTGATGTCGAGGTCATCGCGCCGCGTATCGCGCAAGGGGCGCAACTGTTCAGTCGACTACTGCAGCACGGCTGGCTGAATATGGAGTTGGTCACGCTGAACGAAGCACTCGGAGAGTACTTCGGGACGACCGAGGGACTGTTGGTTCTCCAGGGGCCCGACGACGACGCGATCGACGTACGGGGCGGCGACGTCATCCTCAGCATCGACGGTCGCAAGCCAACAAGTCCCTCCCACGCCATGCGGATTATTCGGTCGTATGATGAGGGAGAGTCGTTCGAACTCGAGATCATGCGTCAACGCCGTCGCATGACCGTGTCTGGCGTCGTGCCGGATCGCGACGGCGACGTCTTCATGCGAGAACGGAGAGACCGCCGGGAATGGTGAGCGCGTTTTCCGTTGTCGTATCGGTTCAGCGGCCGGTCTGCCACCGGCCGCTTTTTATTGGCGCGAGGGCGAGGGGGAAGGCAGCTTGCGGCGTGCTCGGCCGAGGCGCATGCTGGGGCGTCCTTTGGAAGGAGTGGTCATGCCGGAAGTTGCCGTCGGAGCGTATCCGTGGATTCACCTCGCCGGTCGCGTGCTGTTTTCCGGCTTTGTCATCTTGTTCGGGATCCGGCAGTTGGTCAGTCCTGGATCGACCGCACGGTACTACCAGCGAAAGGCCGTCCCTGGCCCGATCCCTGTTGCAATCGTTACCGGCCTCATGCTCACCGTGGGCGGCGTGTTTGTGCTCCTGGGGTGGCACCGCTTTATCGGAGCAGGGCTCCTGTTCTTAGTTCTCTTTCCGGGCGCCTGGGCGCTCCATCCATTCTGGACGGAGCGCGATCCTGAGAAGCGCCTGGACGAAATGGCGCAGTTCTTCAAGACCTTGGGGCTTGCCGGGGCGTCACTCTTCGTGGCGTACTATGGTGGTAGCGGCTGGCCTCTCAGCCTGGGTCACTAGCCGCTCTGAGCAATTGACAAATCGGCGCGCTGCTATAAGATATATCTTAGCGTAATATCGGCGCGTAATATCTGGCCGGCGGTTTTGCGGTCGGTTTGCGGCCGGGTCTCATCGTGGAGGGCAGGATATGACACAGCGGGGCTGGGCGTTTGGATTCGACCCGTTTGGCGAATGGTGGGGCAGGCCGACAGGTCGTGGTCGGCGGCACCGCCGCCGTCAGTGGTTCGAGGCGGGCGACATGAAGTACGTCATCCTCAAGCTCCTCAAGGACAAGCCAATGCACGGCTATGAGGTGATGAAGGAACTGGAGGACCACACGCGTGGCTGCTACAAGCCATCACCCGGAACGGTCTACCCAACGCTCCAATGGCTGGAAGACGAGGGATTGGTTCGGTGTGATGAAGTGGAAGGCAAGAAGGTCTATTCCATCACCGACGCGGGCAGAGCATTCCTCGACGAACACAAGACGACCGTGGAAGACATTTTCGATCGGGTGGAAGAAACCATCGACAGTATCGTCGGCGAGCCGATGCCCGAGGTGACCAGGTTGGTCGGCAAGGTCGTGGGACAAGCCTATCGCGCCACGTGGAAGCTCAGGGAGGATCCGGAACGGGCTGGCGACGTGGCCAAGGTGTTGGAGCACGCGCTCGAAGAACTAGAGGCGCTGACGGCGAGTTCGTAGCTCCTGGAGCGCGCCTTTGACATAGTGGCGCGTCATTTCCTTTCGCCACGCGAGCGCGTAGTCGGTGTTGTCCATTGGTTTGGACGGCCTGAACGCGGCGAGCGCGGCGTTCTCGATTGCCTCGTCATTGAGGTCGGTTTCGATAATCGCGCGGGCTGATTCCGGCACGTCCTGCGGGTAGCTGGCAACAGCGCCCAAGACGATCCGGGCGTCAGCAACCGTATCGCCCTTCCAGGTGATCCAGGCGGCCACGCCGAGCACGGGGAAGTCGAACGACCCTCGCCGCCGGAGCTTCCAGTACGTCGCATCCCATTCGTTCGGTGCCGGCAGCACCACCTCGGTGAGGATCTCGTCGGGGTGTTTCGTCAGGTAGTTGATCCCGTCGTTCTGAAAGAATCTCGCCGCGGGCACCACCCGCTCGCCGCCCGGTCCGGCTAAAACAAACTCGGCGCCGAGCGCGACCATGACCGGTGCCGTGTCACTCGAATTGACCGCCCAGCACCGCGGACTCGACGGCGCGACCCAACAGATCTCGCCGTCCTTTTTCATGCAGAAGTCGATGGCTTTGCGCCATTCGTAGCTCTGGTTGTAATAGTTACACCGCGTATCGAGGCAAATGTTGCCGCCCAGCGTGCCCATGTTGCGAAGCAGCGGGGTGCTCACCAGCTCCGCGCTGCGCGCCACTGCATCGTACAGGGATCGGACGTCTGGATGAGAGTGCACTGCTGTCAGCGTCATGCCGGCGCCGAGCGTGAGTCCATCGGCGTTTCGTGCCCGGCTGACCCCGCTGAGTTCCGGCAGCTTTGCCAGGGAAATCACGATCCGGGGTTCTTGATGCCGCCGCTTCATGTTGGGATAGAGGTCGGTGCCGCCGGCCACGTACATTCCGGTTGGGCCGGCTTCACGCTTCATGCGAAGAGCGTCCGCGAGCGTTTCGGGTTGCAGGTAGGTGAACTCGGGAAGCCGAAGCACTAGCGGCGTGTCCTAGGGCACACTGGTCGTTTGCTTGCCCGGTTGAACGGCCTTGCCGTCGCCACCCTCCCACGGCGGCGGGACACGGGTCGGCTCGGGCCACGGTACCTCAGGAAACCCCTTGGGGCCGTACCGGGCCTCGGCGCCGCGTTCTTTCGCCTTGAGGGCCTTGAGAATCTTGTCCGGGGTCACCGGAACTTCATCGATCCACACGCCCACCGCATCGTACACCGCGTTGACAATCGCCGGACTCACGGGCAGTAGCGGGCCTTGCCCGACTTCCTTGGCGCCGAACGGTCCGTTGGGATCGGGATCCTCGACCAGGTAGGTTTCGACGTCGCACATCTCGAGCGTCGTCGGGCTCTTGTACTCGAGCAGGCTTGGGATCTTGTGCACGACCTTGCGATTCTCGCGGTACGCCATTTCCTCCATTACAGCCTCGCCCAATCCCATGTACACGCTTCCTTCAACTTGTCCCATCACGGTCACCGGGTTGATGCACCGTCCGATATCGTGTGCGATCCAGATTTTCGGGACGTGCAAGAGGCCGGTATCCCGATCCACGTGTACCAGCGCAACCGCCGCGGAATACGAATAGGCTGGAGACGGCCCGACGCCACTCCCTCGATACCGTCCCGGACTCTTGGGTGGTTTGTAGGAGCCGACGGTGCCGATTGTTCCGTGCTGCGCCTCGCTGATCTGGACCGCTTCAGCGAACGTCATTCCGTTGTCTGAGTGCTCCGCATCGAAGACGCGGCCATCCGCGAACACGACACGCCGTCGCGGGATGGCAAGCTTGTCTGCCACGTGTTGCGCGAGGATGTCCCGCGCCCGCTCCGCCGCCTCAATCGCTGCGTTGCCGCTCATCAAGGTCACGCGGCTCGAGTAACTGCCGAGGTCGACCGGCGTGAGATCCGTATCGGCGGTGATGATCTGCAGGTCAAAGGGATCGAGCCCCAGAATCTCGGAAACGATGTACGCCAGAATCGAATCCGAGCCCTGTCCGATATCCGTCGAACCGCAATAGACCGTCACTCCCCCGCCACGATCGAGCTTCAGTTGGACGCCGGTCTGCGGCATGTCGTTCCAATAAATTGGCAGCCCCGCGCCGCAGATGTAGCTGGAACAGGCGAGGCCCAGGCCCGAGCCGTGCGGTAGCCGCTTATACCTGCTGCGCCAGTCCGACGCGGCGGTGACCTTATCGATGCATGCACCCAGCGCGTTGGATCCGATTCGCAGCCAATTGGCGGTCAATGAGTTGGGTTCGACGAGGTGCCGCTTGCGCAGCTCGGCCGGATCGATGTCGAGCTCGCGGGCGATCTTTTCGAGATGCACCTCGAGCGCGAACCGAGGCTGGGGTGTACCATGTCCGCGCTTGGGACCGCAGGGCGGTTTGTTCGTGAACGCGCGCGCGCCCTGGAACTTGTACCGCTCTACGAAGTACGTGACGGTCTGGAGCGCTCCCGTGTAGTACGTACTTGCAACGCCGTACGAGCCGTATCCGCCGCCGTCCAGCAGCGATTTGAAGTGAAGCGCCTTGATGCGCCCGTCCCGCGTCGTACCCGTCTTCACCCACATCAGCACGGGATGGCGCCCACGATGGCAGTAGAAGACCTCTTCGCGGGTCAGCGTGATCTTGACGGGTCGTCCGGTGACCATGGCCAATCGCGCCGCCGCGATCTCGTGGCTGAATGGGTCGCTTTTCCCCCCGAACCCGCCGCCGTTCGGACAGGCGATGACGCGGATTCGAGACGCCGGGAGCTCGAGCACTTTCGCGAGTGCGCGATGGACGTAATGCGGCGTTTGGGTGGAACTCCACAGAGTGAGCTTGCCATCGGGTGACCAACGCGCCAGCGCCGCATGCTGTTCGAGCGGCAGGTGTGTGCTTCCTTCGTAGAAGAAGACATCTTCTCGAATCAAATCGGCTTCAGCAAACCCCTCCTCGACGTCACCGAACTCCAGGTTGATCAGCTTGTGGAGGTTGTCGGCGTCGCCGTAGTCGTGTATCCGCGGTTCGCGCTGCGTGATCGCGGCCCGGGCGCTGCCGATCGAGGGAAGCTCCTCGTATTGAACGTCGATCAGGTCGACCGCGCTCGTCGCGAGCTCCTCTGATGTGGCGGCCAATGCGGCAACCGGATCTCCGATGAATCGAACCCGATCCATCGCGAGCGTATGTTCGTCTTGGCTAACGGGAAGTATGCCAAATGGGATAGGGAGGTCTTTTCCGGTCAGCACGGCGTGGACGCCGTGTACGGCCAAGGCGCGTGATGCATCCACGCTCAAAATTCGGGCGTGTGGGTGTGGGCTTCGGAGCAGCTTGGCGTACAACATCTGGGGAAGCGACAGGTCGTCTGCGAATTGCGTTTGCCCAGTGACCTTGGCTGTCGCATCGATCTTGCGGTGCGGTTTCCCGACGACTCGTACTTCGGCTGGGTTAGGGGTGGCCATGAATCGTCTCACGGATCGGTTCTGCAGGCTCTCCTCGCATGCGGGCCGCCGCGAGTTCGACGGCCTCGTAGATCTTCAAGTACCCGGTGCAGCGGCAGAGATTGCCCGACAGCGCGGCCTTGATCGTGTCGCGTGAGGGCGCCGGATCAGCTTGCAACAACGCCTCCGCCGTGAGCAAGAATCCCGGAGTGCAGTACCCGCACTGTGCCGCGCCCAGCTCGGCGAAAGCTTCTTGAAGGGGATGCAGGTTGGGCCCGTTCGCCATGCCCTCCACGGTGCGGACTGCCTTGCCGTCGCACGCCAATCCCAGTTCGAGGCAGGAGAGGATGGGCTGTCCCTCCAACAGCACGGCGCACGTGCCGCACTCTCCAAGCTCGCACCCATGCTTCGTACCGGTCAGTCCAAGATCTTCACGCAGAACTTCGAGGAGGGTCTTGTGCGGTGCGAATGCGACGTCGATCTGTTCCCCGTTGAGTTCGAGGCGGATCTGGGCGAGACCGGAGCGGTCAGGTTTTGGGCTGCCCAAAGAGGAACGCCTCCGTTTGCTCGGTCAACATCTTGCGGGCCTGGGGATCGAGGACGTTGAGCCCGTAGTGGTTGATTACCGCGGTCTGCTGTTTCAACCACTCGTCCCAGCAGCCTTGGCAGATGGAGTCGTATATGCGGTTGCCGAGTTCCTTCGGGAGCGGTGGTGCGGCGAGTTGCGCTCCGCTGCCACCGCACCGTACGCATGTGAATTCAGCCATGCACGGAAATCTAACCTTGCGTGAGAAGACGCGCGATACCAGGTTCTTCGAGAGATGCGCCGCACCGACGTACCGGCTGGTTTGTGTACCACTTGTCTTTATAGCCGCGTGATTGCAGCGCGGGGTGGAGCGCGATATCGGTTGTGTCGGAAATCTGAGACTGATCCCCTGTTTCCCAAATACCCCAATCTCCCCGTTCGACGGTGTTCCGGGTACGAGACCCGCACCCCGGAAGCGGAAGGGATCCACCCCGATCAGATGAACGAGTAGATTTCGAGTGGGCAGAGATCCCCAACGCGAGAGGTGACGATGGAAGCCAGGTTGACCGAGGAAATGTTGACGGCACTGAAAGAGACGGCGGAAATTCCTGACAATCTTGTCAGTGCCGCGGATGCCGCGGTGCAGGACGGCGACGGTTTCCTCATCAAGCTGACGGAAGACGAAGCGATTGCCATGGTCGAAATGTGTCAATGGTACATCAAAAAGGACCCGGACACGGGGGAGCTGACGCCGAAGGCCAAGTTGTTTAGCGAAATGGTGGATGCCATCGATGAGGCGAACGTTGGGTAGCCGGAGAAGGAGCAAAGACATCATGCGCGCGCTGACGCTCATTGCGGTGTACAGCCTCTCGCTTTCGGGGCTTGCGGCCGCTCAGGAAAAGGAAGTCATTCAGATACCGGGGTCGTTGGAAGGGCTGCCGTTCTCGACGGCGGTACGCGTGGGTGATCTCCTGTTCTTGTCAGGGCAGGTGGGAGTGCTGCCGGATGGTGGCGGACTCGTCCCTGGAGGCATCGAGCCCGAAACCCGGCAGACGTTAGAAAACATCAAGCAGGCGCTGGAGTACTCCGGCAGTTCGCTCGACCACGTTGTGAAGTGCACTGTTTTCCTGCTGGACATTGCGGACTATGCAGCGATGAACGCGGTCTACGCGTCGTTCTTCCCTGAGAAGCCGCCGGCCCGTTCGACGCTTGCAGCCAGTGGTCTCGCCTTGAATGCACGTGTTGAAATCGAATGTATAGCCATTTCGGGAGCATGAGTCTCAAACGGCAAATCGAATGCCTCGAACCGATGGTGCTCACGCCGCTGCATGGTGTAAACGGCGACGATTGGCACCGTGCCCCGAACGGAAAATGGAGCGTGGCACAAATCGTCCAACATCTCGCGTTGGGCGTTGATATCGTTGCACGCACCTTCGACCATCGAGAGGAAAAAGCGCCGATGCAGCGGTGTGCCAGCCCCGTACAGGCCGTGGCGCGCACCGCATTGCTTACCGTGGGTCGGCTCCCCGCCGGATTCAAGTCTCCCGAGGCGGCGCTGCCGCTTGCTAAACCCGACCCGGATCTCGTCACCGCGCAGTTTCGGATGGGAGTCGCAGGGCTGCAAACCCTGGTCGACGATTGGCCGCTCGAGCGCCAGCGGACGATCTTTGTCAGGCATCCTCAGTTTGGAGATTTGAACCTGCCCGAGTGGGTGCGGTTCCACTACATCCACTGCCGGCACCATGCCGGGCAGCTCCGCGCGCTCTTGCTCTGGATGAGAGAGTAGGTCACGCTCCGGGTGGAGCAGCCGTCGTCGCCTTGGCCACCTCGAAACCGCGAAGCGAAACGTTCGGAACGAGCGGACGTGCCGGGTTGCCTTTGCGCGTGAGAGCCGCCGCCATGGACGCTGCAACTTCCGTTGCGGACGGCTGAGGGCAAACGGCGAGCACCGTCGAACCGGATCCCGAGATCGTCACCCCCAACGCACCTGCATCCAAGCCGGCCTCGACGGCCTGTTCAAACCCCCCAATCAATGCGGCCCGCGTTGGTACGGCGATCAAATCCACCATCCCCTGGCGGACGAGGTCGGGATCACCGCGCGTGAGGCCCAAGAGCAATGCCGACGCGTTAGCGGCCTGCGCGACCGCCGTGTCTCGGTTGATGCGCGCGGGCAGTAATCTCCGGGCTTGCTGTGTGTCGATGCCCGTGTCCGGAACCGCGCAGGCGATGCCAAACATGGGATCCAGCGTGAGGGGAGCGGGTCTCTCGACCGCCAGCACGAGCCCGCCGAAGACGGCCGGAGCCACATTGTCCGGATGGCCTTCCACCCGCCGCGCGGCCAGATAGACGCGGAGCGGATCGATTGGCTCACGCCTCACGAGCTGCGCCAGCGTGATTCCGGCAACCGCTGCCGCCCCCGAAGATCCAAGGCCCCGCGCGATGGGGATCTCGGAGTGTAGCTCCAGCCGGTGGCCGTCAGGCGTCGCTCCGCCCAGTGCCCGGAGGACCATGTCGTCGTTTGCGCTCAGCGCCGCCAGCGTGCCGCCATAGATCGGCGGCCCGACCCCCGGGATGAGACGGGCTTCCAGCCAGAGGTCGAGCGCCAATCCGACGCAATCGAATCCCGCGCCCAGGTTGGAGGCTGAAGCCGGTACCCGTACCGTCAGCATCTGAATGGGAGGGCGCCGCGCATAACGAGTGTCGCTTGGTTCAACATGAGAATCGTCTCCCCCACGTCGCAGGAAAGCTGCACGCAGGGGAGACGGAACGGGAAGCCTACTCGTAGCGGAGCGATTGAATCGGGTCGAGGCGCGCGGCACGCCGGGCGGGCCACAGCCCGAAGAATATCCCCACCCCGGCGCTGAAGATGAAGGCGATGAGCACGGCTTTTACCGAGATCAGCGTATTCCAGTTAGCGAACTTGGACAGCGCCACCGCACCGCCGGAGCCGAGCAGGATTCCGAGAACGCCACCGAACATGCAGAGCACGAGGGCCTCCACGAGAAACTGGAAGAGAATGTTTCTCTTCGTGGCACCCATGGCTTTGCGGACGCCGATTTCCCGCGTGCGCTCCGTGACCGACACCAACATGATATTCATGATGCCGATCCCACCGACCAGCAGGCTCACCGCGGCGACACTGCCGAGCAGGTACGTAAACGTCTTGGTTGTTTCCTCGAAGGTCGCCAGGAACTCTGTCCGATCGCGAATTTGAAAGTCGTTGTCGCCGCCGGGACGGATGCCGTGTTCGCTCCGCAGGATCTGTTCGATCTCGATCATGGCGAGCGTCATGGCGCCGGGATCTTTCACCTGGACGGTGATGGACCGCAGGCGGTCACTCCCGATGACCCGGTACATGGCCGTCGTGAGCGGAATGAGGATCTGTTCATCGGGGTTGTTCCAGCCACTCGATGAACCCTTCGTTTCCATCACGCCGACGATTTCAAACAGGATTCCACGGATCGCCAACTGTTGGCCGATCATAGCGGCGCCGTTCGCACCGAGCTGTTCCGGTACGCTGTTACCGAGCACGGCGACGCGTTTCCGCGACTCGTTGTCGCCCGCCGTGAACATCTGGCCAAACGCGATGGTGTAATTGTTCACAGTGGCGAACTCGGGAACCGTGCCGACAATGTTGGCATTGATGTTCTGGTTTCCGAACTTCACCTGCTGCTGTAGGCTGATTTCCGGAACGACGGCGCGAAGCGTCGTGGCGCGCTTCAGCGCCTCGGCATCGTCCGAGGTCAGGCTTACCCGATTTGCACTGGCGACACCACGGCTAAAAGACTGACCGGCATAAACGGACAGGAGATCCGTTCCCAGGCTCTGAATCTGTTCCTGCACCGCTTTCTGAGCTCC
>JBFHWR010000015.1:0-20846 GCA_041599395.1 Gemmatimonadales bacterium
AAAAACTCCAGGGGAGATGCGTGTGTCCCTCACGATCGACCAAGTGTTGAGCAACGTACGGGAGCGGTACTTTGCGCGGGCAGTCGACGCGCTTGCGGAGGCTTCGTGATCCCGCGGCGGGTGCTGATCGTGCAGCACGACGAGCATTTGCGCGACGTACTCAGCCGGGCGCTTGAACGGGGCGGATACAGCGTGATTCCCGCCGCGACGGGGGAGTGCGCCGCCGACGCGTTGTCCGCCCACCAGGTTGACGGCGTGATCCTGGATCTCAGTTTGCCGAACATGAGCGGGCAGACGCTGTTTCACGTCATCGTGAGCCAATGGCCCGAACTGAGACGCCGGATCGCGATTACGAGTGACGAGGAAAGCCGACGCAAGCACGAAGACTGGCTGGCCCTGTACCAGTTGCCGGTACTCGCCAAGCCGTTTCGGCTTGCAGACGTGCGCGACATCGCCGAGTCCATTATTGGCAAGGAACGGCTGGAGGCGAACGGCGCGTAGTTGACGGGGATGGCCGGCCCACAGACCCACACTCCCCTCGAGCGGCTCCGGGAATACAGTGCGCTCGCCCCGTGGAGCTTGCGCGATCTCACGACGTTGGCGTGCGCCATTCTCACCGTCTCACGCGTCCGCCCCGTCAGCGCAGCTGCCCGCTCCCTACCCAACCAGCGGACGATCCGTTTCTACGTCGCAAAGGGGCTCGTGGCACCACCCGACGGGAAGGGTCCTGCAGCCACGTACACGTACCGGCACCTGCTCACCGTCCTCGCGATCAAGCTGCGACAGATGGAGGGCGCAGACCTGGCGACAATCGCCACGGACCTGGCCGCCACCACGGGCGACGCTCTCGAGCGTCGGGTCGCCGCCACGCTTGGCGCGGCAATACCGGGCGTGGACCAGCTCGAGCTCACCGCGAGCCGCGCACCGGCACGAGGACGAGCCGGCCGGATCCTTCACGACACGCGAGCGGACGACGAACCGGCGGCACCCGGCGGCCACGCTCGGCACACGACGTGGCACCGTATCCCCATCGAACCGAGCATGGAGTTGCACGTCGCTCACGATCATCCACTCTCCCAGTTTGACGGGCCGGAACACGAGATCGCCGAAGCCGTCGGCACGACAGTCGCCCGCTTACTCCGGACCAGACGCCCGACCCATCCAATATCTCGGCAAGACACGGAGGCCCCGTAGCGGATTCGACGGCCACAGCCGAGCAACCCAACCGACAACCGGGAGGACCAGCCAGATGTTCATGACCTGGGTATTCGTGATCCTGATCGCCGCCGCCTTGCTGTGGGCACTTTCGGCATACAACAAGCTCATTTCGCTCAAAGGGCAAACGCTCAACGCCTGGAAACAAATCGATGTCCAGCTCAAACGCCGCCACGACCTCATCCCAAACCTCGTCGAGGCCGTCAAGGGTGCGATGGAGTTTGAGCGCGACACCCTCGAAGCCGTCATTCAGGCGCGGAACCAGGCCGTCAAGATTCAGGCTGACGCCCTCCCAACCGGCGGCGTCAAGGCCCTTGCCGGGGCGGAGGCCGCGCTGTCATCAGCGCTGTCCCGCCTCAACGTGGTCGTCGAGCGATACCCAGACCTGAAAGCCACCAAGAACGTCACCCAACTGCAGGAAGAGCTCACCACAACTGAAAACCGCGTGTCGTTTGCCCGCCAACTCTACAATGACACCGCGACCACCTACAATATTCGGCAGCAGCAGGTACCGTGGAATCTCGTTGCCGGTTTTGCTAAAGCCGAACTGGTCGAGCTGTGGGAAATCACGGACGACACCGAGCGTGAGGTGCCCAAAGTGGATCTGTCGATGAAGTCCAAGTAGCGCGCCGGATTGTCCGGCTAGTGCAAGCCAACCTCTTCGAGCAACAAGCCGCAAACCGCAAGCGAACCGCCGTCCTGGTCCTCGTCTTCTTGCTGTTCTTCGCATGGGTCGGCTTTGGCGGCGATCTCGTGCTCGGACTGTGGACCGCCGAATCGGCTGGGTACCGGCACGCCTTTCCCTGGTTCGGAATCGTGACCGTCTCTGCGGCGGTCGGCCTGACGATCTACAGTTGGAAACGTGGCGCCAAAGAGGTGCTCTGGTCCACCGGCGCATGGGAATTGATCGAGCCCGCCAGTGAGAACGAGAGAATGCTGGTGAACGTCGTGGAAGAGATGGCGATCGCATCGGGGCAGCGGGTGCCGACCATCTGGATCGTCCCCGACCCCGATCCAAACGCCTTTGCGACCGGAACCGACCCCGAACGCGCGCACGTTGCCGTGACAGAGGGGCTGCTGGCGCTCCTCCCCCGTAACGAACTGCAGGCCGTAATCGCGCACGAGATGGCACATGTGCGCAACTACGACGTCAAGTTGATGACGTTGCTTGCGGCGCTCGCCGGCGTATTGGCGTTGATCGCGGATGGGACCTGGAGAATGATACGCTACGGAAGAGTCCGCGGCAGCGTCGGCCGAGGAGGCGCCGCCAGCCGCGGCGGTAAGAAGGGCGCGGGACCGCTGATCGTCATTCTGCTGATCGTCTGGGTCGTGTGCGTCGTCCTGGCTCCCCTGGTGTCGCGGATCCTCGCGTTCGCGGTCAGCCGAAAACGTGAGTTTCTGGCAGACGCTACGGCCGCGCAGTTCACACGTGACCCGATGTCGCTCGCGAATGCCCTGCGGCGCATTGAGGACGCAGCCGAACCCACCAAGGCAATCAAGCGGGGAAGCGCGCATCTCTGTATTGCGGATCCGCTCGGACGTCGACTGAATCACAGGCAAGGGTTTGTGGCGGATTTGATGGCGAGCCACCCGCCGATGGGAGTCCGCGTCGCGCGTCTCAAGGCCATGGCGTTCAAGTACGAGCAGACGGGAGTGCTGGCGGACGTCGACTGAGAACTTCCCACATTGAAGGCTTCAACATCCAACATCCCACGATCAGCATCTCGCGTCCGGCGTCCCGCGTCAGGGCACAAAAAAAGGACGGCGGGTGCACTCCGAAGAGCGACCCGCCGTCCACGCACTAGCTACCCGGAGCCAGGGGATTTACTCCCGCTGTTCTTCTTCCCTCGGCCGCCGCCTGGACTGATTCGTCCGCGGTAGGGCGTCTCGGGAGCTCCGGCTTCCATCCCCATAGCGGCCTGGCCAAGCCACTAGGTTCGCCAGCGCGAGCGCTGCAAGTCAGGTCGGGTCGCGGACCGGCCCCTTACACTGCATACCGAGGCGCTAGATCGGTATGGACGAAGCGCGCGACTGGCTTCGTCAACCCTGGTCGGGGCGATCACCCGGATCGTCGGACAACACGGACTCGAAAGTGCATGTTGGTCCTCCCCGGAATTCCCGCCAGGGCCTCCACTGAGGGCGATTGAGACGCCGGGTCCCAGCCGTTATTCCCCCGTGGCGAGGACCAATCTACTACCCCGGCAAAATCGCGCAAGTGCCGATATTTCTTCGGGTTACGAGGTTGCATGTTGATCTCTTGTGGAAGCGTAACCGTATTGTTCTCCAAAATCTTGAAGCCCGCTTTCCACGAATTGTGGAATTGTGCAAGCCCGGTATCCATACGCTTATCCACAAAATGGGGACAAAAAAAGTGGGATTAGGAGTTAGGAGCTAGGGAGCTAGGGGGGTGGTGGGGGCCCTAACTCCTCACTCCTAGCTCCATCCCTAGTGCGCAGTGCGCGGTGAGCGGAGAGCATCCCCCTAACTCCTAGCTCCTGACTCCTAGAAAGAAAACGGCGGGCCAGCTCCGGAGAGCGACCCGCCGTTCGCGCATTAGCTACCCGGAGCCAGGGGATTCACTCCCGCTGTTCTTCTTCCGTTAGCCGCCGTGAGGACTGTTTCGTCCACGGGTGGGCGTTCGGAGCTCCGGCCTCGATCCCCCAGTGGCTTGGCCGAGCCAGAGGGTTCGCTTTTGCGTGCGCCGTGAGTCAGGTCGAGTCGCGGTCCGACCTCCCACTCTGCATGCCGATGCGCCAAGCCGGCACGGACAGGGCGCGCGACTGGCCCTGCCGATCCAGGTCAGGGTGATCACCCAGATCCTCGGACGCCTGAGTGCCCTTGTTTACGTCGGCGGTCCTCCCTGGAATTTCCTGCCCGGACAACCGCATCGGCCGTGGCCGGGGTACCCAACCCCGGCCCTTTGCCAACGCGGCACGCGCCAATCATATGAGAGCCCGACAGACGGCGCAACCGCCGACGTTTCTTCGGCTTACGATTTCCAGTGTGCAGCAAATGTGGAGCATCCGGTATCGGAATTTCGGACGGTTAGAGAGGTTATCCACGCATTGTGTAATTGTGTACAACCTGTTTCCGCACTGATCAACAAAAGAGGCGTGGAAACGGTAGGGAATCTCGCCACGGCAAACGAACGGAGGGCTTGGCGTCTGTGGGGGTAGAGGATAGCAGAAAGGAGTTAGGAGTGAGGGAGTTGGATGTAGGGGAAGATTCTGCGACCCAATGCCCAACCGTTGCGGGCACCCTAACTCCTGACTCCTAACTCCTAGCTCCTGATTCTCGGCTCGAGCTTGATACCGGCAGCGCGCGCAAACCGCGCGGCCCCTTGATGATAGGTCGCGAGTTGGCGCTCCAGCATGCCGACATGATAGGGAACCCAGGCTCGCAGACTATCGGCCCACTCTCCCGGTCCTTCGGGTGAGATCCCCGCCGCACAGTGTGTACGCAAGGCCGATCTCGTTTGCACGATCACACCTGCAAACGATCGCGCGGCGATGCTGACTCGGTCAGGGCCGGCTCGCCGAAACGTGGGTTCACTGGTTTCGAGGCTCTCGAGCGTTCGCCGGCACGCGAGATTCGTCTCGCCGGTCCAACGAAGCAACGTCACACTCCCAGCATTGCTCAGTTGGCGGCGCAGGTGGGACAGTCGTGCATTCAGGTGGGCGATCGTGTCACGAAGCGTGAGCAGCGTGGCTCGGTAGACTTCAGTCACGCTGTCAGCCGACTGGACGGCGGCCTTGGCGCCGGTACCAGCCTGTGCTTGCACCTGAGCCGGCACGCCGGTGGGTAAGACTGACAATGTGAGGAGATAACCGGCCGTCACCAACGCGGCTCTCGTTCTCAAGCCGCCCCCATCTCTTCGTAGGCGTAGGGATCGCCCGCGACGGACGGTGCAAACAGGACGCCGCCACCCGTTGCGGCAAACCATCCGGCCAACAGCATGTTGGACACGTCCGGCCCCGGTTCGCGAAACAAGGCGGCGAGCCAACGACGGATGTGCTGCAGTTCCGGAGGCCGGCGAGACAAGAGAGCGATCACCGCCCCCGCGCCCTGGGTGGCCCGCAGGAAATGCGCGAGGCCAAGAGCGCGCTGAGCAAACTCGTACGCTCGCACTCCGGGCTCGTCGTACAGCAGCGATCCCTCGTAGAGATCCATGGGCGGCGCATCCATCCGTGGGCCGAGGTACACAAACAGGCGTTTGCCGTCCCGCCTGCGCTCAACGACCGCTGCGGCCGTCTCGCCCCCGAGTCGGGCGGCGTGCACCAGGTCCCGATCGTTGAGTATTCCAACGCCAATGGTCCACTCCAACGCCGCCAAGGCGTTGTGCAGCGGGCAGCCAAACTCTTCGTCGAACGCGAGGAGGCGAGGTGCTTCACCGGCACGCTGGAAAAAATGTCCAAGTGCCTCTGCACGATGGGCGAAACTTTGGCTCGTTCTAGACACGGCTGGGAGCGTCATATTATTAAACATAATCGTAAGGTGTGCACCGGCGGAACGATGCGCGTCTCGAGGTGTGTTAGGGCCAGGGGGACAGCATGATACCAACCATCGACAGGACAAGTATCCGCCGAATTGCGACCAGAGCGGTCTTGTCGCTGGGGGTGCTGGCGTTCCTCGGCGCCGGTCATATGAACGCGCAAAGTACCGATAACCCTCTTCTCAAGCGATGGGTCGGCTTGCATCGAGGGCGTCCGCTGTACCTCGATTTTTACGGGGACTCGATGCTCGTAGTCGACGACGCCCGCGTTGTGGACTACTACACGACGCGTGACTCCATCGTTGCGTATGGGGACACGACGTTCTCCGCCACCTATTGGTTCGCGCTAGGGCGCCTGTTGCTCCGGAGCCCGGAGGGGAGCATCGTCACCATGACTGCGCAAAGCGCACTCGCCCGCCCGATCACGGGCAGGTGGATAGGATCGCCCACGAGCCAAAGCGACCGGGTTGTCGAGCTGTTCATGCAACGCGATGGAACCGCGCGTTGGCGGTGGATACCGGGCGGAAGCTGGACCGAAGGAGAGTGGGACCGCTTCAGCCGGAATGTCACCTTCACCTGGCTTCCCGATTCGGCCACATGGCAAGGTCAGTACGAGCCGGAAGGGAACGGCATGCTGTTCGATCGCGCAGCGCCAGGGTGGGGTCTGCTGATCTTGCGCCGATTCTTCCGGCGCTGACGGTTCAGGGGCCTGCTGCCAAACTCACAATCAAATCACCGCCACTGGACTCAACACGTCCTTCCTCGCTTCAAAGATTGCTTCAGCTGCTTGCAGCCGACGGCGCACGGCGGGAGAGGCGTGGTCGGAGAACTTCGAATTCGGTTCGATCCACCCCGTAAAGCGGTGCACCATGACCAATGCTCGTGTGACCTCACAGTATTCAGGGTCGCTGTGGGGGTAGCCAGCCGTCAGGAGTTCGCGAAAGAACGGCAGCGATGCCGGATCCTGAAGCACGTAGAGTGATTCGAGAATTCGCGGGCTCAGGAACGCCCGCAAATGCGGATCGTCCCGAACCGCATGGAACAGCCCAATCAGTCGCTTTGCAGCATCTGCATCGGGATAAAACCTGGCTGCTTCCGCCGCGGTACCGACGAACGCGTGGTGGGCGGTAGGAGTGAGATAGCGCGCGAACAGTGGCCACTCGCCCCCGGGGTGTCGCTCGGCGATCGCGAGAAAGGCGTAGTACCGGCGGGGAACGGGCGCGTGCGTGTCGGCAACCACCGTTCGCAACCCCGCGCGGCCAAACCGTTGTGCGACGAGCGCAGCCGCGGTGGCATGCTGGAGCCGCTCCAGCACCGGCACTCGGAAGGTGCGAAAATGTACCGCCGCCCGCTCCAGCCCCGCCGCAAGCGTTGGGACCCGACTGAGCAGTTCCAGCAGCAAACCGTCAGCTTCTTGGAGGGCAAACTCCCAGGCCCGTACATCGCGCCGGCGCGCCAGCCCAAGCGCACGCCACCCGGACGTCTCGATTTCCAACGAATTCCAACGAGTCTCGAGCTGGTTTGCGGATCGCGCTCGGAGTAGCGAGCGCAGGGCCTCCGCAAAACGGTAAACCGGTTCAGGCATCCTTGATGAAATGTACGCCGGTGCCGATCCCGCGGTGGTGACGTAGGTCTACCGCCGCCTCGATGAAGTGGTCTTGGAAGTCTTGGCTTTCCGCCCTGCCGACTTGGAGGCCGACCTCGCGGCGGTCTTCGTCGTTTTCTTGGCGGACTTCACCGCTTTCCCGGTGGACTTCTTCTTCGTCCCCTGGGCCTTTTTTCTCGGAGCGGGCTTCTTCGCGCTCGTCTTCTTAGCCTTCTTCACGTCCTTCGACGCCCGCCGGCCCCTGCCTTTGCCCACCGTCGCCTCGACCTCTGCGAGGAGTTCGTCGCCCTCGGTCGCGGGGAGAAGACCCCTTCTGACGGCGTATTGGATGAGTTCCTTGGCCAGGCCTTTGTCGAACGTGCCGAGACCGGCCCCAGCGCGAACCATGTTTACAATGGCGTCGGCGACCGGGCTCCGGAGCACGCTGGCAATTCCAGGCACGGATTCAAGCAGCGACGAGATTTGCGAGCCCCCTAGGCGGGCTGCCATTGGGCTGGACTCCTGATTGAAGCGAAACGCGGAGTTTTACGGAGCGGCAAGCTACCCACTGCCCGACCGCACGTCAAGCGGGGATCTCGTTCGGGATTATTCCTTCAAGACCATGTGGTACAACGAGTTACACACAATCACGCACCCGGGGTCGCCCTGGCGGGACCGGTGATTCGGCGACCACGGTCTTGGGCGCGCCCCGGGGTGTCGCATTACCCGACGGCATTGCGTCGCCGGCGTGTCGCGTCCCGAATCGGTGTAGTGGAGCCGCGCCAAATCCTGATCTCTGATTGTGACAACAACTCGGCGACGACGGTCCACGTGCGACGGTCGACCGGTATGTCGAGATGCACATGAAGGCGATAGTGCTCTCCATCCGCCCCCCGGCCTGTAAGCATGAATCCCGACTCCCCCGGCCCGACTTCGTCGATCTCGATGTCCGCGACCGGCACTCCCTCCGTGTCCCGCTCTGACATACGCTCTCCCCGCATGTAGTATCAGTGGAGATAACCGCAGTCGGAGCGCCGTCAAGGGGCTCATTGGCACCTAGCAGGTGCTCCGGGCGCGGGGTAGATTTCCAAAGGCTTTTCACGGAAGGTGTTACAAAATGGGACGTAGGGGCACCAAGGAATTCCGGCCCGCCGAGGCCCTTCAACTCATCTTGGCGGACCGCGACCGCGAGACCCTCGCATGTCCATCATGCGGACACAAGACCATCGATCGCACTCCCAAGCGGCGTCTGTCGGGAGACCGGTGGGTTTCCCACCGTCAGATCGTCTTGCGCTGCGCCAAATGTGGTCGCACAGCGAAGTACGTGCCAGGCAGCGTGACCCAACCTTCGCATCCTCAACTCCTATAATTGCGAGCGCGATCCTGAGTGGCGGGTGAGTCCATCCAGATGATGGGGACTGTGACGGAAGTCCTCCCCAACACAACCTTTCGAGTTCAGCTTGAGAATGGTCACGACGTGCTGGCGTACGTCTCGGGCAAGATGCGGAAGAACTATATCCGGATCTTGAGGGGAGACCGTGTGGCCGTCGATCTCTCTCCATACGACCTGACACGCGGGCGCATAACCTACCGGTACAAGTAGGGCCCGCCGGCCTCGCCGGTTTGCAATCTTATCCCGCCATCGCCGGTGCCGCACCGGGGTCACTGCGGTTTTCTACCACAGAGCTTTCAGACGGATGCGCGCAACACGGGTTGGGAGTGTGTTCCTTCGGTTGTCGAGTCGCTAGTCAGGCGTCGAGAAAATCCGACGCCATCGAATCGCGGTGAGGAAGGGAAGCGGCAACACGCCGCCTCGGTCGAAACTGTAGTAGATGAACAGCGGTCGCCCGTCAATGCGGTCGCGTGCGAGAAAGCCCCAGTATCTGCTGTCGTAGGAGTTGTCGCGATTGTCGCCCATGACAAAGAACGAATCCGACGGGACGACGATTGGGCCCCAATTCTTCAGGGTGGGTCGATAGTTCTCGCGGTCGCTGCCGGCCAGATACCTCAGTTGCCAATCTCGCATCTGCGGCACCTCAGGGTCGATCCCCGGGTCGGTGCGGATGACATACGGCTCGGGCATCGGCTTTCCGTTCACGTGGACGACATTGTTCCTCATCGAAAGCGTGTCACCCGGGGTCCCGATGATTCTCTTCACGACGTTGGTGCCCGGCGTTTCCGGCGAATCGAACACGACCACATCCGACCGCCGTGGCTCACGGAATGCGGGAAGTCGCTTGTTGACGACGGGGATCTCCGCGCCGTACAGCGCCTTGTTCACAAACAGAAAATCGCCGATCAACAGCGTGTCCTCCATGCTCGGCGACGGTATCCGGAACGCCTGCACGAGCAGCGCTCTCAGGAAGAACCAAATGACGAGCGCGATGGCGATGGACTTGGTCCACTCCCAGATCGATTGAGTGGCCCGGCCACGTTTTCTTGGTTCGCTCACCTGCTCAGCAGCCTGTCCTGAGGTTGCACCCACTCGGCGAGAAAGATGTTCGTTTCGCCTTGTACACTACCAAACCGATTCGAGGCAAAGACGAGGTGTCGCCCGTCCGGGGAAAACATCGGGAACCCGTCGAAGTCGCTCCGCGTCGTGACCCGCACGAGCCCGGTCCCGTCGAGCCCTATCATGTACAAATCGAATTCCCGCCCTCGCGGATCCTCATGATTCGAAGAAAAGATAATGTGACGTCCATCGGGATGAAAAAACGGCGCAAAATTTGCGCCGCCGAGGTTGGTTACCCGGCGCTGATTCGTCCCATCCGCATTCATCACATAGATCTCCAACCTGCCCGGCCGCACGAGCCCCTCCCTGAGCAGCGCGCGGTACTCCTCCGCAGCCTCCGGCGTTTCGGGCCGATGGGCGCGGAATACGATCATCGAGCCATCCGGTGAAAAAAACGGGCCCCCGTCATATCCGAGCTCGGTGGTCAACCGCCGAACGTCACTCCCGTCGATCTTCATGGAGTAGATATCGAGATCGCCGTCCCGCACGGATGTGAACACGATGTGCGTTCCGTCGGGGGACAGGGTTGCCTCGGCGTCGTATCCCGGCGTGTCCGTGAGCCGTTGGAGATCGCTGCCATCAGGCAACGACGTATAGATGTCGTGTTCCTCCAGGGGCCACACATAACCCCGCGAGCGATCGGGCGGAGGGGGACAAGCCGCGTCGTCGTGGAACGTACTCGAGTAGAGAATTCGGGACCCGCCGTCATAGAAGTACCCGCACGTAGTGCGGCCCAGTCCATTTGAGACGCGCCGGAGCCCGGTGCCATCGACATTGATGACGAACTGTTGATCGCACGCGTGGTCTTCGTCTTGTCGCTGGAAAATCAAGCGGCTCCCGTCCGGCGAGAAATACGCTTCTGCATTCTGACCTCCAAACGTCAGCTGGGTCAGTGACGCAAAGAACGGTTCGTCTGCCTCAGGCGCTCTCTGTACGGCCGGCGACCGGGTATCGCCGTGCTCCTCCGCGCTGTCACCGGCAGCGCCGCACCCAACGAGCAACCCCGCCAGGATCAGACCGGCCCACCTGGCCGGGGAGACTTCGGGACCTCGCATCGTCACGTGTCTAACCTCCGTCGGGCGTCGGGGCTTCGCTCACGACACTCCCGGAATTAGCAATGATGGACCGCAATCTGCTTCAACAACAGCGCCACGGCGGTCGGGATGGACTGAGAAAAGGCTAAGCGAGCCAACAACATACCACGACGGGCACCTATTCTGCACTGGCGACCGCCAGCGCTCCGTAACACCGGCTTTGCACGAGAGGTTCGATGTTGGGCAGACGTGAACAGGTGGGGCGGCCGGGACTCCCCACATTCGACCGGCTGGGCACGCTATGTGTAGAGGGCCAGGAAGTTGCGACCTACTTGTTCCATGTGCCGGACGACGCCGCGCAGTGGCAACGAGTGCGGGACATCCTCGATGCCGTCCTTCGGGAAACCGCTCAGTCCTCGACGGGACCGATACGTGAAATAGCGCGCCAGATGGAGCGCGCGTTCTCGAGCGCACCGTCCGCGACAGTGACCGAGCAGCTCATCACCGGGTTCGACCGTCTGATCGCGCTATCCCTGTCCGACCGGAGGGGCCGGGAAGAGCAGGGGACGGCGGAGTGACGGACCCTCCCCGTCCATCAGAAGAAGAATCCCATATCGACCCGGGCGAGCATTCCTTTTGCATTCCGGACAAACCCTCCCAAGGTCCCCCCGGAGACATTGAAGAACAGGTTCCGAGCCTCGATCCCGAATCCGGCTGTATAGCCCAAGCCCTGGTGACCACCAAACACGAGTCCGAGCCTGAGGGGCATCGTTTGAACGAAGCGCCACGTGGATCCGAGATCAACTGCCACCGGAATGGCAAACTCGCCCCCGGTTCGAAGCGTGGTGCTCACATCGAGCTGCAGCAAGCCGCCCGTCCATGCGCTGCCCGTGAACCGCACCAGCCGCGGTAACGTCAGCGCTACTTCCATCGTGTCCTGCACGGCGAGTTCGAGTGTGTCGAGCACGCCACTCAGCTCATCGAGCTTCGTTGTTTCGATATCGAGTGTCAGCGTCCGGCGCTCCACGCCCGAGACGGACACAGAACCCAAGTTGGCGATCACTCCCTCGAGCGCGAGCCCCTGCGCGGGCCACTCCACCCGCACGAGCAGATCGCCCGCGATGCCTGTGGCTTGGTTGAACTCGAACTGCGGTGTCTGATACGCTTCGATCGCGATGTTGGCCTGGATCGTATCGCCGGTCAGTACCACCACGCCTCCGTTGTCCAGCAGCGACTTGCCCTGTGCGTAGTACAACGGGCGAATGTACCTAGCGCCCGCTCCGAGCGTCACCGTCGAGCCACCCGGTCCGTCAAGCCGCGCCAAACCGTGCACCCCGCCCTCGACGGTACTGAGCACCGATCCCCTCGAGTCTCCTAGCGAAAATTCCGAGCCGCCGGCGGTTCCATCCCGTAACAGCGCCACAGCCTGGTCGTCAAACGCAAACCCACCATACCCTCGGCCGTACACGGAGAAACCAACTGCAAAACGATCCATCAGCGGCCCTCCCACGTACACTCCCGCCTCACCCTGCGCGCTCCCTCCGAGTCCGCTTCCCTGTGGAATCAAACCCAGCGCATCGAGCGCGTCCGCAGCCCTCAGGCTGTCCTGCTTGTTCAAATAGAGCAGCGCCCCGAGGTCGTTGAGGTTCACCGAATTGTTCTCCGCGACCGCGCCACCCGACACAACGAGTCCCCAATGGGGAATCAGAATGTGGGTGAACGGGTCAATTCGCGTCCGGGGCGTGCGACGGTACCCCGTCGGCACATCATCCGTCGCGTCCCTGGTTGGCAAATCCTGCGCTGCAAGCCCCATCGGAACGCCGATGAGCAATGCGCAAGCCATCGCCGCCTGTGAAACCTTCATTGCGAACCTCCCGCTTGTAGCTGAATTCGGGCGCGCGAATCGAGCACGATTCCATCCGTCGCGCCAATTGCCCCTCGACCGTCGGCTCCAGCCCCCGGCATGAGGCGTGCTCGAACGCCCGCGGTAAAGCGGTCTGTGAGCAGCGGACGGACGTCCTGCCCAAACAACTCGATTTCGACCGTTGATTCGGTGGCTTCCATCACGCGTCCCCGAGCATCAACCGCAGGGGCATCAACGGTGATACCGGTCAAGAGCACGCGCCCCGGTTCGGAAAACACGTCGGCGTTCTCCGGTAAGTCGCCCTGGACGAACGCAATCTCCAGTTCAACCCCAAACGGAGTCCGATTCTCGACATCGGTACTCACAGAGGCACTGACCACGCGATCGGCAAGCTGATCGGCATTGGTCTCGCTGAGGCTCAGGAGTCCATCTTGTGACGTTGTGCGCGTAAACGTGACCCCGGACTCCGGAACCGTGAGGTCCAGGGCAACCGACGCGTCAAAGCGAAGTTGCACACGGTCAGTGCGGGCAACGCCTCCGGCATTTCCGTCCCCCAGCGACATCCGACCGCTGGTCACCAGCGCGGCACGGACGTCGTCGAGGAGCAAGTTGACCAGGCGGTCCAGGAGCGGCGCCGCCGGCAGCTCCAGCGTCATCGTAGACGCACGCGCGAGACTGAACGTGGTTTGACCCGAGTCGGCGATCGGGATGAGAATGGGGACGCCGGCCGAGTCCACCTCGTACACGATCTCGCCGGCCGCATCGCGGGGCACGCTTCCGAACGCATCGAGTTGAACGAGGCCTACCGTCAGATCTGACGAAGCGGCCGGAAGATCGGATTCGTTTTCCAGCACCAGCTCAATCGTGGCACTGTTGATCCGCGCCTCCCGGACGGCGTCCTCCAGGTCCGCGAAGCTCAGGCCACGTTGGGGCATTTCATGGATTTCCTGCACCGCGACGTTCAGTTCCGGCACCTCATTCGGATCCGGGCGGCCGACCAGACGGCCAAGAGCAACGTCGCCACTGCCAAATTGCACGATGGCGGAGTCGGCTAGTGAGGGGTTCATCGGATCGCCGAGAGTTGCTTCACCGGCCACGTCGACTCGCACATTGCTCGGAGTAATCGTGACGCCCGACAGGTTGAAGATCAGGTCGCTCGTTTGATACGAGCCGTCGCCCGGCGCCGCCGGAATCACGGCCGACTGGACGAGCGGCGCACCGGTAGGCCCGACGAACCCGTTCAGCGTGATCTCGTACTCAACATCCGCCGTCAATCGACTCTTCGAGGTTACCACCAGCACGCCGTCGTGCACGACCGTCGTGTCGATGTCCGGGAACCGGACACCAACCGCCAGGACGTCATAGCTCGAGGAGAACGTCACCTGAGTGCCCGGGGGTGCGGCAAACACCGCTGGATCGAAGCTGACGACGAGCGAATCGGTCGGCACGTCGTCAAACTCCAACCTTTCGCCAACAGCGACACTGAGGGATTCCGGATCGATCCCGACGGCAAGCGTTCCGTCCGACAGCGTGTCGAGGACGGCGCCCTCCGCGTCGAGCAGCGTCTGAACCTGAAACACCGTGTCGGCAACCGGCACCGTGAATTCCACGAACCGCGAGCCACCGCGCCCCAACTGTTCCCGCGCGTCAGCCACGCTGGTCGGCTCGCACCCCGACCCGACCAGCGAGAGGCCGGTCACGACGATCACGGTCTCCCAAACCTGCCCCTGGATTCTCATACCCAACCTTTCATCGCCCGCGAGAAGGATCTCCCCCGGCACACAATGTGACAATGGCCTGGATCACACTTGTGACGCCAGGCCTATCGACTGTGGTATCTCGGACACGGCTGTCGTGCGGGGATGCCGCGGGAATGCGGCGTAATCGGCCGGAAAGCCGACTAGCCCTGTTTCACAGGTGCGTCCATCGAGTCCGACGCGCGCTCCGAACTTTACTCTTCCGCCATAAACGGGTAGCGATAGTCGGTTGCAGGAACAAACGTCTCCTTGATGGACCGGGCGGAGACCCAGCGAAGCAGGTTGATCATCGAGCCCGCCTTGTCGTTGGTTCCGCTGGCGCGGGACCCGCCAAACGGTTGGCAGCCGACAACGGCGCCGGTCGGCTTGTCATTGATGTAGAAGTTTCCAGCGGAGTAGCGAAGCGCGTGGGTTGCCTCCATGACCGCATTGCGATCGGTTGCAAATACAGCGCCTGTGAGCGCGTACGGCGACGTTTCATCGACGACCCGGAGGGTATCGCTCCACTTTGCATCTTCATAAACGTGTACCGTGATGACAGGGCCGAATATCTCCTCGCACATCGTGAGATAATCGGGACGGTGTGCCTCGATCACCGTCGGTCGGATAAAAAAGCCTTCCCGTGAATCGGTTTGGCCGCCAACCAGCACAGTCGCATCCGAAGAGGCCTGCGCGTGCTCGATGTATTCGGAGATCTTGCTGAATGCCGACTCGTCGATCACGGCGCCCATGAAGTTGCGGAAGTCCGCGACATCTCCCACGGCGATGTCCTGCACCTCCGACACCAGCCGATCCTTCATGACTTCCCATAATCCCTTCGGAATGTAGGCGCGGGAAGCGGCGCTGCATTTCTGGCCCTGGTACTCGAAGGCGCCACGCACGATTGCCGTGACCAGCGCATCGGGATCGGCGCTCGGATGCGCAATAATGAAGTCCTTGCCACCGGTTTCGCCCACAATGCGTGGATACGCCCTATACCTCGCGATGTTCTGTCCAATCGTCTTCCAGAAGTCCTGGAACACGGCCGTCGATCCCGTGAAATGGATTCCGCCAAAGCCGGGGCTATCCAAGACGGCGCGTGTGATCTCGGCTGAATTCCCGGTTACGAAGTTGATGACTCCCGGGGGCAACCCAGCCGCTTCGAACAGGCGCGCGAGATAGTAACCGGTAAAGACGGTCGAACGGGCCGGCTTCCAGAGGACCGTGTTGCCCAACAACGCCGGAGCGGCCGGGAGATTCCCGGCAATCGAGGTGAAGTTGAATGGCGTAATCGCGTACACGAACCCTTCGAGCGGCCGATACTCCGACCGGTTCCACTCTCCAGCAGTCGACAGGGGCTGGTCGTTGTAGATCCGCTCGGCGAAATGAACATTGAAGCGGAAGAAATCAACCAGCTCGGCCGCCGCGTCGATCTCCGCCTGATGAGCGGTCTTGCTCTGGCAAAGCATCGTGGCACTGTTGATGGTGTCGCGCCATGTCGTCGACAACAGTTCCGCCGCTCGGAGAAAGACGCCGGCCCGCTCTTCCCACGGCCATGACGACCATTCCCGATGCGCCGATTTGGACGCCGCGATCGCTTGCTCGATTTCCTTGGACCCCGCCCGATGATATTTGCCCAGGACGTGCGCATGACGGTGCGGCATGACGTTGGTTCCCAAATCCCCGGTGCGAACATCTTTGCCGCCAATAATCAGTGGCACCTCTATCTGGTCCGACGCCATCTCGGCCAGTCTCGCCTTGAGAGCTGCCCGCTCAGGCGAACACGCTGCGTACTCCCGCACGGGCTCGTTGACGGGAAGAGGTGTATGGAAGTGGCCACTCATCGTTCCGGTTGCTCCCTCACATCGGCAATTTGACGATCAGCTGTGGACAGGATGGTACCCAAAAATGTAACGCGGCGCAGTCGGAATTTCCCCCGGCCCTCCTTGCCCTGCTAAAACCCCCACGTTCCCCTGGACACGAGTTCCACGCTGTTGTTCTCCGGATCCCGGACGTAAAGCGAGCGCCCTCCGCTCGGCCACGTGATCTCGGCTTCAATGGGTACGCCCGCCTCCTCGAGGACACCGCGCCACGCATCGATTGCATCCCGTGGCACGTCAAAGGCGACATGCAACTCTCCATCACCCCCATGTGTCGGCACCCCGCTCGTGGGCCGGAGCGTTGCCGAAGCATCGAACAACAGGAGCACATCCGCACCCGCGCGCAAGAACACGTGCCGCGAAAGATCGCGCGTGATTTCCTGAAACCCGAACACATCGCGATAGAAAGCCGCAACACGTTCCAGATCCGCCACGTAGAGCGACGACTCGTGAATGCCGTTCACGGCAAGCGGCTTCGACACGAATTCTCGATCACTTTGTACCATGGACGGTACGCAGTACGCGGTACGTCGTGCGCACGGCGAGGAGATAGGAGCAAGGAGCTAGGGGGTGGACACACCGCGCACCGCCCACTGGATTCCGGACACCCTAACTCCTAGCTCCTCGCTCCTAACTCCTATCTCCTGATCATCAAAAATGCACATGCAACTCCAGGCTCACCCGATCGCGATCGGTCGTCACCTGGGGAATATCATCCAGCGCGGTATAGAACGCCGACAGTTGCACGAACGAAACCGGAAACACCTCGACGCCGAAGCGCACTCGAATGCGCTCGTCTTCGGGGACATCCAAGTTGCGATCGTGATAGCCATACGTCACCTTGGCATTCACCCCCTTGGTTGCAAGCACATCGCCTTCCACATAGGCAACGAATTGGTCTCTGTCGGGCGCCGTGTCGAACGAATCGAAAATCCAATCTACTTCCCCGAGAACGACGAGGGGGCCGGCGGAAAATCCTCCAAACCCGCCGACGATTTCCCGTTTCGAACCGGGCGCGCTGTTACGGGAACCCGAGGCGCCGAACCGAAAGGAACGTTTCACGAATGCGGCGCGCGACGAAATCTGCTTGTCACTGTCGTTTTCTGCCGCTCCGGCATTGCCGTTCGAGACGGCGAACATCAGTGAGAGCGGCCCGGGCTCGATCCCCACTTCGATTCCCTGGTCCGGGGTGCGATACGTGAACCCGGTGAGTTCACGGATGAATGCGGCGTCGTCCCAGATCCGCCAGCCAAACGGTAACATGAACCGGCCGGCCTTGACATACGCCCCGTGCGGAAGTCCCTCCAGCAAGCCAAACGCCTCCCGGGCGGCCGCGCCCCCGCCGCCCGCACCCAGTCCCTGGTCCACATAGAACGAGAGCCGGTCTTGAATCAGTTTGGCTTGGATCTGAATCTGCGCCTCGTCTATGCCAAACGTCGTCTGAGGGGTCGTCTTGGACACGGCGCCGGACGCCAACATGCGGAGATCCAAGCCAATGGCCACCCAGTCGTTCAACGAGCGGCTGCGGAAGCCTTCCGTACGGATCGGCAGAGACGTCTGCGCCCAGGCGCTGCCAAAGTCGTTTCGGCCGCCGCCGCCTGAACGATTCACATGACACTGGGAACACTTGAGTCCGGTGCGCAGCGCGAGGTACGGCTCGTCCGCGCGCGCGACGGTTGCCCCGAACCCGGCTATTGTCACACCGACCACGATGCCAACATTTCTCATGAGCATACAGGTCATCTCCTGACAAGGGTTAATTGTCGAGGGCGCCCGCCATGATCCACGAGCGGATGGTTGCGATTTCGGCAGCAGACAGTTGTCCTCCAAGCGGCATCCGGGCACAGCACCCTCCGACCGTGCTTTGCGTTCCCTGGATCTTGTGCACGAGATAGCTGGCATCGGGATCTCCCGGCGCGACCCGAACCAGCGGTGATTCATTTGACTGGACACCTACAATGCTGGCGTGAGCTTGACCAGCGCTGAGGTTCATGCCCTGGGCGGGGCCGCTCCCGGCGTGACAGAACGTGCTGTTCGCACAGCTGGCCGTGAAGATGGGCTGCACATCGGCAGAAAGCGTCGGCGCCGCGCCGCCGTTTTCGTTCCCGTTCCCGAGGTCGACACCGGTTCCGTCACCGGCGCACGCGAGTCCGCCGACCACCAATGTGACAATGAAACCGCTCCAACGACGTACACGCATGTACCCTCCTTTGGATGAGACCCGATTCGAATTGACCGACTACTATACGGACTTCATGTCCCACAGCAAGGTTCGTCCACATAGCCAAAATACGCAGGCCGACGATACATTGGATTCCCCATGAACGCACGTCACCGTGTCGTCATACTCGGCGGCGGTTTTGGCGGTCTGTACGCGGCACGCCGACTCAGGCGGGCACCACTCGACGTAACGGTCTTGGACCGCCGGAACTTTCATTTGTTCCAGCCCTTGCTCTATCAGGTAGCCACCAGCGGCCTGTCTCCCGGCGACATCGTGTCGCCGCTCCGCTGGATTCTGAAGCGCCAGCGAAACACGCGCGTGTGGCTGGCAGATGCGACGGGGATCGACGCGACCCGCAAATATGTACTCCTCGCCGACGGAACTGTCCCCTACGACACCCTCATCGTGGCCACCGGAGCGCGCCATCACTACTTCGGACGAAAAGACTGGGAAGATCATGCGCCCGGCCTCAAGACGTTGGAGGACGCCACCGAAATACGGCGCCGAATCCTGAGCGCGTTTGAAACTGCCGAGCGGGAGACCGACCCCGCCTCCCAGCAGGATTGGCTCTCGTTTGTCGTTGTGGGAGGCGGGCCCACCGGCGTCGAGCTTGCCGGTGCCCTGGCCGAGCTGGCTCGCGACACGCTCAAGGACGACTTTCGCGCCATCGACCCCAAGACCGCGCAAATCACGCTGCTCGAGGGCACTGATCGCGTGTTGCCAACCTACCCCGCACCGTTGTCTGCAAAGTGCGCGCGTTCCCTCACGCGTTTGGGCGTGACGGTGCGGACGAACACCTTGGTGACCGACATGACCGAGGCCTTCGTGACGCTTCGGTCCGGTGACGCGACGGAAACCCTGCGTTGCCGCACGGTGTTATGGGCAGCCGGGGTCAAGGCGTCGCCCATCGGCCTCGCCGTTGCGCAGGCCACGGGAGCCGAACTCGACAAAGTCGGGCGCCTGGTCGTGGCTCCCGACCTGACCCTACCCAACCACCCCGAGATCTTCGTGATCGGAGACCTCGCGAATTTCTCACATCAAACCGGCCAACCGCTGCCGGGCGTGGCCCCGGTGGCCATGTCGCAGGGACGATACGTGGCCAAGCTCATTCGCATGCGGCTGGCCGGGAAGACTGCTTTCTCTCCTTACAGGTATTTCAACAAGGGGGAGCTTGCAACGATTGGCCGTGCCACTGCTGTGGCCAATTTCGGCAGGCTCAAGTTCTCCGGTTACCCTGCGTGGTTGCTGTGGCTGTTTGTGCACCTGATGTATCTAGTTGAGTTCCAAAACCGGGTGCTGGTGTTCGTCCAGTGGGCGTGGAGTTACTTCACGCGCGGCCGGGGGACCAGAATCATCGCGCACGATAAATGACGCCGGCTGAAACGAGAGTGAGAGGTTAGGAGATGGGAGTGGGGGGTTAGGGAGGATCTCGGTCGCAGACCCCCCTGACTCATAGTTGCTCGCTCCCAGTCCCTATCTAATCGAGTGCCGGCAGTGCTGACGCGGCTTGCCGTCGCTCACCGCGACGGTAGCGCTTGTACAGGGCGATCGCACCCAAAACGAGGGTCAACGCCGCTCCGCCAAGCAGAAGGCTGCGTGTGGTGATGGGGATCAGGATGCCGAGTGCGCCATATGCCCAAAACCTGGGGAATCGCCCCAGAGCGTTCGCCGCCAGGAACCGAACGGCATCGTACCGCGCGGCCGCCGCGACGATCCGGGCCAGGACGAAAGGGATCGGCGTCAGGGCACAGAACGCCACCGTGAGAAACGGCTGTGCATCGAACCAGCCCACGACTCGCTGCATCTGGCGAGATTGGCGCGCCCCGGTGAGCACACGCGAATGGACGGCCGCCTCGAACAACCGGTAGTTCACATATTCGATGGCGGTGGCGCTCACCGTCGCAACAGCCGCGACGACCACGGCCGGGTAGAGACGGGCGAACACCATCAGTATCGGTTCTTGGGCCGCGGGAATCAGCGCACCGTACGGGCCGTTGGCAAACAGCGTGATGGAGAACAGGACGGCCAGCTCGCTAGTACCCGGTACGAAGGCGGAGAGGATGATCGCCGCCAGGGCCACGGCGGCACAGCCCCATAGCACGCCGTCCCACCGCGGGGAGGCAATCGGGTGGAAAAGCCAACCCCACCAGGAGTTGGGCCTCACGGTCGCGGGCATGGTTCGAGAAGCTAACGGGATTGCCGCCGGCGGTAAGGGGCAGGTGTTAAGGTGTTAGGTGTTAGGTCTTAGGTGGTAGGTGGTAGGTTGTGGCGAGTGCAGGGTGCACAGGGCAACAACCCGCTCCGACA
>JBFHWR010000016.1:0-20652 GCA_041599395.1 Gemmatimonadales bacterium
CAGTCGATTCGCTCGTGTTCAGGGTGTATGTACACGGGGGAATGGCGGACTCGGTCGTCATGACGGCGGTCGTCGCCGGAAGCAGAGGCGATCCCAACCCGGAAAACGATACCACGACTGTCGTGACCCGTCTTGCAGAGCCAGGTATGTGTCCGTTTGTAAGCAAGAGCACTTTGTCGGACACTGTCATCGCCGGTTCGACGGTCAGTTACACGCTGCGGGTCACGAATCCCGAGTCCGATCCGGTGGACAGCCTCGTGTTAGTGGACTCGCTTCCTGCCGGCCTCGACTTCGTCAGGGCGCCGGACGGCAGGCATGAGAGCGGCGTGGTGACTTGGCAGGTGGGGACCCTCGGCGCGGGGGCAGTAGCGAGCAAGACGCTGTACGTGGCAGTAAAAGAGTGGCACGAAACGAATTGGGCTCAGGATGCCTGTCGGGTTTCTCTGAACAATGTTGCCGCGGTCGATCACCGGACCACGCAAAGCACGATCGTCGTGACGAACCCGAGTCCGGATTGCCGATCGTCTGGGCCCCCGCCACCCGACTCGGCTGATCTTTCGGTGGAGCTGATCGGGGTGCCGGACACGGTGTCCGAAGGATCGACGGTTTCGGTCGTGGCCGCAGTGACGAACAACGGTCCAAGCGCAAGCAACACGAGCCGGGTCATTGCGGAAGGGCCGGACGGGCAGCCGTGGACGCCGGTAACACTGTCGTTACCGAGCAAGCAACAGGGTCGTGTGACACGCTCGGTAACGTTCGCAAGTCCGCCGAACCGAAGTGTGACCATCTCGGTCGAGGTGGCCGGCACGCTCCCGGATTCCAATCCCCGGAACAACTTCGCGAGCAGCACGGTGTGGATTCGACGACGGGAACCCCCGCCGCCGCCCGGCGTTGTTACCCCGAGGAGCTTCTCCGTCAAAGACTCCGTTCGCTTCGAGGTGACAGCCGATTCAGCTAACAAATGGGGATCGCGTGTACTGGTGGTGAATCGCGCCAGGGATTCGGTGCTGTTTGACACTACGCTCTCGCGCTCGGTGCCGTTCGACACCATTGTCCGCACCAGCATCAGCGTGAAGCATCCGCCCACGGCGGATCACCAGGACTCGCTCGTTCGAGAGGGCGCGCGGCGGCTGATCCAAGGTTTCACGATTACACGAGGGGTGCTGAGTAAAACGATCCTCATTCATCACAGCCTCCGCGACGAAGAATTCAAGTTCTGTCCCGTGGAATTTGACGACGAGACGTGCCCCATCGTCCCCAATGACACCGGCATCGCGGTGCCGCCGAGTCAACCATACGATTCGCTTTGGGTCCGCGTGCAGTTGGTCGGCGATCGAGTCGACTCCGTCAATTCCGTCACGGTGTTGAACGCAACGGGCGAGATTCTCCGTAATCCCCTCGCGAATGCGGTCGCGGAGTATGTCCGGCGTAGTAGCTTCAGGTGGTCAGAGACCCCGCAGCTCGGGGAGGCCGCGTCGCTCGAAAGCCTTTTCTTCATCAGACCGCGTCCTTAGGCCCGCAACGCTACTCACACTCGGGCTCAATGGCGATGAGCTGCTGGAGTTTCTCGAGCTGCTCGTTCATCGAATCGGGCATCCACTTTTCGGGCGCCTCCGCCACCGCGACGGCCTTGAGTTCTTCGGCCCGCTCCTTGTTGCCTGTGCCCACGAGCGCCTCAACGAGCGTGGCTCGAAGCCAAAACGTCTCTTCTGCGTCCGGGTTCCCCTCGTCATCCTTCACACCCGCGGCCAGCAGCTTTTCACAGATGGCGGTCACACGCCGCCTCACGCGTTCGGCCCGCACGAAGTCGGCGACCGCATCGCGAGACTCCTGCGATATCGACGCCCGGACATTCAGGAGAAATGCGAGGTTGATCCCGTTGTAGTAATCGTCCTTGACGTAGAAGCCCTTTTCGTGCGCCCTGATGGCGTCATCGAGGTGCTGCGGGTTCTCTTCGATTTCCCAGAGCCGCTTGTGGACGGCGCCCCACAGCCCCAAGGTCTCGGGATCCGTCGTCGTAGCGGGCTTCAGTGTCAGCAGAACGGCTTTTGCCTCGTCCAGTGCTGTCTTCGCATCGGGTTGCTTGCTTTTGTACGTGGCGAGCGCCAGCTGCTGCAGGACGTACGGGTCCGTGACAGGTGGTGTCTTCTGGGTGAGCGACAGTAACAGGTTTTTCGCCATCCCCCAGTCGCCCTTGGTCCGCGCCTGCTGGAACAGACCGAGTACGACGCTGGTCGATTCGCCCTCGCCCGCCGCTTCCGAGGGTGCGGCGCCTGTCTTTTCCGGCGCGCCTGCGGTGCCCGGAGGGCTCAGGCTGGGGAGAAATGTGTACACCGGACTGTCGGTCTCCTGCTTCTCCGCCAGTTCTTTGATGGCCTGCGTCAATTCCTCTCGACACCGCTCGGCTTCTTCCGCATCGATCCCTTTGCCGAGATGCTCATAGGTCCGGATGGCGACGTGGGCGATATCGAATGGAAACTTGAACTGGTCTTCAGCCATCAGGATGGTCGTGTGCGGGCGGAGAGCATGCCGCACACCGAGCTCATAGATGGCATTGGCATTCGAGGTCGACAGATCGGCGACAACCACGTCGGCGTCCAGCAGCAATTCATACATCGGTTTGTCGATCACGCCGGAGTGGATCACGTCATCCGCCCGAATGCACTCGAGGCCGGCGTCTTCCACCGCCTTCTTGATGATGACGCGATAGGTCTTGTCCAAATCGAGCGTGCGGCCTGTAGCATAATCGGTTTTTTGGCCAAAGCCCATCACCACAAAGCACCTTTTCTTGTTTGCGCTGCCGTCTGCCATACTCGTTGACTCACTGAGAAGAGGAAATGCCGTCCAGGAGCAGCTTCGCGTCGAGGATCACCGTCCTTGCTCCGTGTTGTCGCGCCCTGACGATCATGTCGTCGGTGCCCCCCGGTCCGTCCCCGCCCTCACCATTCCACAGGGCAATGACGACAACTTCGGGTGCGCCGATCGCAAATGCGTTGTGCAGGATCCAGAGGTTGCTCCGTTGCCATATGTTGTACCCGGCGACGGCGGAGAGCCATTGCGGTAGCTCGAGGGACTTCGAAAGCACCCTCCGCTCCAGGCGGTCGTGCAGCCGGTCAAAGCGCCGGACCCAGCTCGTTCCCGCGTCCGCGACAGAAATTTTGACGTACTCGGCTCGTGGTGCTGCGAGGAACAGTGAGGTGGGGATCCTCACCCGTGCACACTCCTCATGGAAGAGAATGTCTCCGCCGCTCGCGCCGCCCGCGAGACCAACCATGCGACCATGGGGTTCCGAATGTTCTTCTCTCACCGCCGCGGCGATGAGTTCGAGCGCAGTCTCGATGGTCCGGGACACGGCAGGGAAACGCTGTTTGGCGCGGCCGGGCGCGTCGATTCGATGCCCCGTGAACACGAGAACCTTGTCTACCGCCCGCCCGATTGGTTTCATCCGGCGCTCCGCCGCCCTGACGATCCCCAATCCTTCATCACGCCACGGAAAGGCGAAACTGGTCACTTCATCTGCCAGCAGCAGCAAATCGCCTCGAGCATGCCGTCGCTCTGCCCGGGAAACTTCCTCGATGAAATCGGATGGAGCGGTCATGGAGATGTGCCTGCGCGCAACAACCCTGTGCGATTCGGCCGAGCGTCTCCGCCGTCGCGAGTGAGCCGAATCTGGACAAATCGGTCCGCCCTGCAAGCCCTGCATGCCGACATCTCCAATCGGTGTCTCTGACCGTTCATTAGCGAATACCGGGTGCCTCCAAGGGTGATCATCGTCACATTGCGACGATCGTCGTCAAAGCACGACACAATGGTTACCTGTCGCATCGTAGGACAGCAAGGGTCGAGTGTGTGGATGGGCGCTTCACGCTGCGCCCCTTGCAGCGACACGGACCACGGATAAATTTGCGTGCCCCCTCGTTACTGGGATGATCCATGGCCCGACCCAGCCGCAGCACTGTCTTCTGCATCGTCCGGGATTCTGGCGCCCGCCGGATACTGGCTGCCGCGGCGCGCGCGGCGCATGCCAAGTTAGTCGAATGCAAACGCGATGATTTTTTGCGCCGCTCGGGCACGGTGGACGGTGTGCAGGCGCTCATTTACGATCTGAGTCCCTGGAACGCGGTTGCAGAGCGGTTCCTCGCGGAAGTGCGGGAGCGTCGCCCCCACGTGCCAATTCTGATTTATGCGCCGCCGGCGCCTTCCGTAGGCGAGTTCATTACGAAGGCGATTACGATGGGGGTCACCAAGGTCGAGCTGCATTGCGAAGGTGTGGGCGAGCGCGAGCGCATCGCGAAGGCCGTCGAGGAACTCATTGCGACGTTTGCGTCGACGCTGCTCACCCCGATAATCAAAGAGGTGATCGGATCGGCGCATCAGCGGGTGGAAGGGTTCGTCGAGGAAGGGGTATGTCGAGCTCTCACGCCGACCGTTGGGTCGCATCTTCGTCCAAAAGATGTCGCGGCAGCGCGCGGAACTGGGCTCCGCACACTGGAGCGAGATCTCAACAAAGCCGGTTTGCCGGCGCCCCAAGAGCTTCTGGACTGGATCAGATTGTTGTCGATCTGCTTTGTCTCGCACTGGAACGGGGTCGCAGCGGGACGCGTCGCGAGGGGAATCGGCCTGACGCCGAACGCGTTGTACCGTTTGCGCCAGCGGCGACTGTCGGACTCACCGGAAGCTGCTGCGAGCGACACCGCGGAGGCGAAGCGAGAAAACGAATTCAAGGCGGTGCTCGCTCATTTCGCCAGGCGCTGTGACAACTACGCCATCGATCCGGAAGTCGTGTTGGAGAACCTCGTCGCGTAGCTGCTTAGATCATCTAATCCGCTTCCACAGTACACGCAGCGAATCTGCGGCGATCGGCGCCTGGAGTGTGATGAGGGATTCACCCCAGACATCGGTCAACGCCGTGATCTCGCTGCGAGCCGCGACGGCGCGCCGAGCGTCCTGTTCTTCGAGGTTACGCGGCAGTTCCTCACCGGCCTCGGCGCGCTGCTGAACGAGCTGAATCGTTTCGCCAGAGGGGAGCCGCTGTGTGACCCGCACCAATCGCCGGTCGCCCGTGCCCTCGTGTCGGATTTCGTGCAACAGCACCGGGAGGCCCTCAATCGTCGCGATGTGGCCGCCGGCAAATGCTTGCGCTTGCTGCCGATTCGTCCTCAACCAGCCGCTCGTGGGTCCTGGGATCACGAGCGGCGAATCGGCAAGCGGCGTCGCCACCGACAGTTGGTCCATGACCGGCGACGGCGCGTCGGCACGCTGCGCGATTACGCCGGCAGGTGGCTGGAGAGCCGTGTCTTCCGGTGTGGCGCCGCGTCCGGTCTCGGCGCGTGCCGGCGCCAGTCGATCTTGGATCTCCCGGGCGCGGGACGGCATCGCCTCTGCGGGAAACGGAGGCGTCGGCGCAGTTTCCACTCGCCCCACGGTCGGATCCGTGGCGTCGGCTGACTGCTCGAAGCTGTCCGCTCGTTTTACGTCTCGCTCCATCGGGCGCTCCTGTTCCGCGAGGGCCAGCGTGGGTTCGGTCGAGTCAGTCCCCGTGGCTGGCGCTCGTGCCGAGAACTGCTCGGACGGTGCGCGCAGGTCGCGTACGAACCAGCCCACCGCGACTGCCATGATAATCGTCGCCGCCCAAGCAAGCGGTCGAAGCGCCGTCAGGCGCCGGACCTTCCGGCCTGATCGAGCCGCGTCCGCCTGCGTTCGCACCTTGTCAAACGATGGAGGCGTCATTGGCGGCGGCACGGCATCGGCTAGGATCGCAGCAGCGCGCTCGCGCACTCGCTGTTCTTCCAGCACACGTGACCGACAGGCGTCGCACGAATCCACATGCGCCTCGACCAACCGAACTTCGTCCGGCTCGAGTTCGCCGTCTACATAGCCATGTAGCTGAACGTCATCCACGTGCGACATTGCCGCCCTCCAAGAGTTCATGTGCCTCGACTAATCGCCGTCGTGCCCGTGACAACGTGGTCCCAATGGCCCCACGTTTCAGTCCGGATTGTCTCGCAATCTCCTCGTAGCTCAATCCGGCATCCCACAACAGCAGCACCTCACGATCCCGTTCATTGAGCGCGTCCAGGGCGCGGCGCACCGCTTCAGATCGGGCTTCTGCTTCTGCGGCTTCGCTGGGATCGGGCGCCGAATCCGCAGCGGCTTCCGCATCGCTCTTCACGAGCACCAGGTGCCGCTTTCGTCGAATCGCGGTCCGTGCCTCGTCACGAGCGAGATTCGCGGCCACCGTGAAGATCCACGCTCGCGGGTTCTCCGGATCTTGGTCCAGCGCTCTCACAAACGTTTCCTGAGCCAGATCGTGGGCTCGGTCCGGATCCCACACCTTGCGGTACAGGAACCGGACCACATCCTGATACGTCTCTCGATACACGGCGCCCCAATCTGTGCTCACGGGTTCCAGTCTAGTGACCGCGGAACGAATCGACCAGTTGTCTCACGCGCCTGGTCGAAAGTTGTGAGGACCCCGTGGCAGCGATCCGCACACTCACTTGTTTGCCCGATACGATGACGTGCTCGAAGGTCGCGAGATACGGTTCGAGCTCGGGAATCGCTTGGAGCAGTGCAAAGTATGCCTGGCTGTACGCGACAACCTCGATGACCGTGGCCGAGTCACGGTGTGCGATATCCGACCAGACACCGTCTCGTTGCACGAACATTCGACCAGCCACGTAGCGCGTGTGCGCTGGGCGCCTGGCGTCCACCATCTCTGCCGCGAACTGATCGGCCTCGCTGCTGACGGTGACGCTGCGTTGCGCCGCCCGGAGCTGAGCAGCTTCAACCGCCATGGCGCCGACCGCCGGCGCCTCGGATCGAAGCGCGACGTCCAACCGTCTCCCTACGCCCTGCCGGCTACGATCGTGGGCGACAGCCTCTTCGGGTTCTTGCACCAGATAGGAGGTGTACTCGCTCAGCAAGCCGAAACGCAGTGCCGTTTCCCGGATCTCTTGCTCGAGTTCCGCATTCGGGCCGTCTCGCTTGAGCGCCTGTGAGAGCCAGCCGATCTTCCGGGCGGCCCACAGCCGCGGGATGTAGTCGTTGTCCGAAGAGTGGTGCGCGAACCGAACCCGCGTGGCAAATCGCTCACTGCGCCCGCTCCGCGATCCGGTAATCGTCAATCGGCCGGTCCGGTCGCTCCGGCCAATGCGATACCGGCCGAACACGACCAACTCCTCTCCGACGAAGAGATCCGGGAGCCGTTCCGGATAGACCTCGGCAATGTCAACCGGCGTACCGGCGATCTCGAGATCCGCCAACACCGGGTGGCGGATCTTGGCGCTGAGCAGCCCAATGGCTCGCTCGACATTCTCACCCGGCCGCACGTATTGGGTGGCCCCCCGTCCCACGTCGGACAGGCGGTCCAGTAAGTACGTGTTGACGTCATAGCCGACCCCGAATGCAAAGACGCGAGTCTCCCGTCTCGCGCGGTCTGCCTGGCGCGCGATCTGTTCCGGGTCTTCTTCTCCGACCGAGGGAAGTCCGTCCGTCACGAAGATGACGATCGGAATACGTTCCCGCCGTGTCTCGGCCGCGAACGCTTCGGCCAGCGCGCCTTCGATGTTTGTCCCGCCGTTAGCCTGGAGCCCGTCTATCCATTGGCGAGCGCGGCCGACGTGATCGTCCGTGGCTCGCGTCCAACCGGGCCGGTATGACGCCACCCGACTCGAAAACGCGATGAGTCGAAACCGATCACCCGAATTGAGCGACCCAAGGAGTTGTCGGAGCGCGTCTTTCGCTTGATCGATCTTCTCCCCCGACATAGAGCCCGAAACGTCGACGACGGCGGTGATGTCGCGCGGAAGCGGGGCGTCACTCCCCGCGCCGGGCGCGAGGGTCAGCATGAAGTACCCGTCTTCACGATCGGGTTTATGGGTGGCGAGTGCGATGCCCACGACCTCCCGTTCGAACGGGAGAAACAGGTTGAAATCCCCCCGGAGTTCATCTCTCACGCGGACGGCGAGACGTCCGTCGGTTCGATCGACGTCGACTTGGTGGGTCGGGGAGAACGGGTCGCGAAACAGATGGCCACGCTCCGCCACGAGTCGAAAAGTGATCGGCGTTGCGGTGGGCACCGCGTGCCGGCCTGCGCCGTCCTCGACGTGGCCATGCCGTTCCGAGCGCCCTCCAGCGGCGTATCGGAATTGGAGGGCATCGCCCGCACGCGACATCACCTGGGTGTACCGCAACGTGATTTTGCGTGTTTCACCCGGATTGATTGGGAAGACGCGGGCGCGAACCAGCCCATGACCCGCCAATTCAATCAGCGCAGGATCGCGCTTACGGCGTACGATCTCTTCGTAGATGCTGCGGGCCGTGTTGGCGTCCATCGTTTCGCCGCGAAGCTCACGATCGCCTTGGAAGAGCGAAAAATTGCTGAACACGGCTTCGCCGGGAAGCGGATACAGATAATCGCCCTCGCCGATGACGGCGCCGCGGTTCTCGAACCATTCTTCGACCTCGACCGTGGCGACGCGGTCGTCAACTCGAACCGAAACCGCCGTTCTGAGCTTGGTCACGCCGTGCCGGTGACCCGGGGACGGTTCAATCCAGCCCTGGGCCTCGAGCGAAGTGGCCATGAGTACGGTGGCGAGAAAAGGCAGTAAGATGCGCATGGGTCCTCACATTTTCGCGTTCATCAGTGAGGACGTCCGAGGACCTCAGATTTGCACAGGAGCAGTCGACGTCGAAGGGAACTCCCGAAAAGGCGGGGCCGGGCGGTCGGATTCGCCCGCGTGATTTGGCTCAGGCCCCCACCGCGCACTCGTGCTTCCCGACCTCCAGCTCCTCCGCCTCGAGCTCGCTGACCATCCGGAGCCCGACATTCACGGCCTTGATCGTTGGATAAGCCGCCGGCGCGGTTGCGGTCCGGTCGAGTACCCACCTGGCGAGCGACTCGCGGTCCGCTAACGCCAGAACCGCGTTTTGGGTGAGGAGGTCGCCGAACCGCGCGCCAATGGTTCGGTCGGCGTTCCGTTCGCCGTCGCCTCCGTAGTGGGCCGGATGCACCATGATGGTGTGAGGCCAGCTTGCTTTCGCCAGCTCGATGCTGTCGGCCAAGCGTTCGGTCCACGCTGCGGCCTTGCCAGCCAAATCAGGCCGTCCCACGGAATCGATGAAGATGAAATCACCGGTCAACGCGACGGCATCGTCAATCATGTACGTGACACTCCCCTGTGTGTGTCCCGGCGTGTGCACGGCGCGGACGGTCGCGCGACCGACTCGGATCTCGGCACCGTCCCGCAACGGCTCGTGCTGCACCGCGCCGGGCGTGTCATCATAGGGATACACGGAATCCGCCGGGTGCAGGTAGTATGGCACCCCGAGGCTTTGTGCCAGAGCTGGCGCCCCACTGATGTAGTCGGCATGGGCGTGCGTGTCGGCCACCGCGACGATCCGCGCGTTTGCATCTCGTGCCGCTGCCTCGTACGCATCCGCACGGCGGGGCGGATCGACGATCAGCGCTTCGCCGTCGCTGGCAACGAGATACCCGAGCGCGCCTTTTCCCACCCGATCAAATTGCAGGAGCGCATCCAACGACGGTGGCGCCGCGAGTTGACGGGGAACCGCCAATAACATCCACGCCGCCATCCCGCCGCGCACCGAGTGTGCGGTGAACCCCAGATGATTGAGGAATAGCGTGGCCGGTTTGGAGCTATTGCCGTGCCCGCACACGACGGCCACCGGAACCTCGGGATCGAGGCCCGTCTCGGCACCCGTTCGCATCATGGCCAGCTGTGACCCGACGATGTTTCGAAATCGTCCGTCCGGAACCATATCGATCCGCCCCATCTGAACACGGGCCGGTGCCCGTACGTCGACAACTTGGACCGGCTGACCGTCTTCGAGTGCGGCCAGCAATTCATTCGGCAGGATTTCAGGGACTTGTGCGGGTTTCGGCATTCGCGTTTATCCGGTGGTGTGCGAGGTGGCTCATCTCCCAAGGTCGGCCAACGCGCGAGCTGCTCGCTCGCGGAGCGCGACTCCTTCTCCGTTCGCGTTTTCTAAGAGACGTAAGATATCCTCGTACGCCGTTCGCGACATGTCGAGGTGACCGGATTGCTCCGCCGCTCGGGCCCGTAACTCGAGTATGTGTGGCCACGCTACTTGATCTACGAACCCGGCCATCTCATCAAACGTTGTGGCGATGTCGAGTGTGCGCGATGCGTCTCCCGTCGCCAGTGCCAGAGCCGCTTGTCTCAGCCTGAGTGGCCAGAGCGACGCGGTGAGCCCAAAGGGAACGAGCTCGATGCTGTAGCGACGCATTGCAGTGTCCCACAGCGCCATTGCTCGCGTCGTATCACCGGCGGCCAGGGCCAGCGCGGCGTCCACATCGCGCATCAGGCTCCTGGCTTGCGGTGAAGTCATGGCTGAGTCCAGAGCGATCTGTCGCAACGCCGGGACGGCCCCTGTCGCGGTCGTGCGCCGGGAGATCTGGTGCTGCATCCCCCACCGCGCCACCAGCCAGGTGACCTCGGGGTCACCCTCCGACGCACGTTCCAGTCGTTCCGCCGCTGACTGTTGCACGGCGGGGTCAGCCAGGTCGTGAATTGATGTGATCGCGCTCAAGACGACCCAACGGTCTAGCTCGGAGTTCTGGAGTCGCTGCTGCGAGGCCTGCCGCACCAACGAATCTGCAGATGCATAACGGCCGGTCGCCAGGAACCGGGCCAAACGCATGCGGAACGCGACGCTTCGATCCCGCGGCGTCCTTGCACGATCCCAAAGCTCTCGCAGCGCAGCTTCCGCGAGTGGCGTGGTGCCGGCTGGAGGGTGAAGTGATCCGGCGGCGAGGCTGAACAGCTCGAGCACCTCGGTGGGCCGGTCGCCCACCGAGCCCAGGACTCGTGTCGCCGAGGCGGGTCCTCTGTACAGGAGGGAATCTGCCATCCGGGCGAGTTCGGCGAGGGCTGACGTACTGTCGAGACTGAGGAACCGTCGCAAGTACTCGCGTCCCGCACCTTGGTCACCCTCGATCGCTGCAATCGCCGCGAGTTGCAACAGGGCGCCGGCAAACTTCGGGTCGGCCCTGAGGGCCTGCTCGAATGCAAATTTTGCTTCGCCGATAGTGGATCCGAGAAGGGAGCGAAAGAAGAACTGCACGTACCCCAGCACGAACCACGCGTCTGCCGCACTGGGTTGCAGCCCGACTAGGTCGACAAACATCGACTCGGCGCGGATCAGGTCTCCGTCTCTGACCAGCGCCTCGTAGCCTGCAAGGAGCTGTTCGGATGTCGGATCCAAACCAGCCCGGTATCGGCTTGCGGCATCGAGGGCGGCCCGAATCTCCGAGGTCGCTTGCGTGGGGCGCGAATCGAGCGTGACCGCCACGACGCGATTGAAATGCGCCGGCGCAAACGTTGGGTCTAACCGAATGACACGATCGAATTGCCTGATTGCCTCCGGATAGGTGCCCCGTCGGAAGGCTTGCTGGCCCCGCCAATATGCGCTGAACGCGTCGAGCCCCTTGGGAATCGATGTCGCCCAACCGGATCGCGCGCGCGATACTTGCTCAGCGAACAGTGCGACGACCAGCGCGGCGACGACGTCGTTCAGTTCCTGCAGCGAACCTGCCGTGTCCGCCGTCTCCATCAACTGGCGACGTGTGACATCGAACAGCTGAATTTGAATGAACACGTGGTCCCCGTCGCGGGGCTCTGCCAGCCCGGCGAGGGCCAGCGTAGCGCCCAAGTCATGCGCGACGCCAAGCAGGGTATCGAGTCCTACCCGCCGCTCGCCGTAGAGACGCGCGACGGCATGCTGCCGCACAACCGGGCCCAGGACGCGGTGGTCGGGGATATAGCGGAGCTGCCAGTCGAACGCTTGTGTGAGCAGGGAATCGAGCGGGAATTCCGCGGTCCCGCCTCGTTCCTCGACCAAGAATGGGAGGACCGCGACGGCAGGCTGGACGGCCGTGAGCGGAGCGCGGTTGCCCAGGAGCAGCCAGCCGGCGAGTGCCGTGGCGGCGAGCGCCGTGCCGGCGAGGAGCGGCCGAACGGGCCACTGTCGGCGCTCCAGGCGGCTCAACTGTCCGAGCCACGCTTCGGCGTTCGGTGGTCGCTCATCCCGGTTCAGGGCCAGCGGTGCAGTCAAAACCTGCGCGAGCGTCCGACTGGTATCCGGCCGGGCGCGGCGCAGGGCTCGCGCGACCTGCCTCCGCTCGGCAAAGGGATCTGGGTGCGCCCCGGTCAGCGCCTGGTACGCGACCGCCGCCAAGGCGTAGAGGTCGGCCCGCCCATCGACGTTCGACAGACCGGACGCCTGTTCGGGAGCCATGTACGCAGGCGTGCCGACTACCGCCCCGGTCTGGGTGATTTCCGTGTCACCGGGACCGGCGGTGTGCGCCACCCCGAAGTCTGTGATCAACCACCGGCTTGTTGCAGACTCACGGAGAATGTTCGCGGGCTTGATGTCACGGTGGACGATACCACGCCGGTGGGCAAACCCCAGCGCATTTGCCAACTCGCGCACCAACTCTGTGACTTCCGAATGATCGAGGCGTCCCCGCTCCGCGAGATATGACGCGAGACTTTGTCCTTCCACCAGCGGCATCACGAGATACGCCATGCCGCGCTGGACGTCGAATTCGAACACCGGCACGATGTTGGGGTGAGACAGATTGGCGGCGAGGGCTGCCTCGCGCTTGAAACGCGCGAGCCGGACGGAGCTGGTCGCTACGTCGGGCGGGAGGACCTTGATCGCGAGACGGGATCCAAGCTGTCGGTGTCGGGCAGCGTACACCGTTCCCATTCCACCTTGCGCATAGACGCGCTCGATCTCATAGCGGCCACCGGTCGCCTGGGCGACATCGTCGACACTCGGGGGTTCCACGGCCGTTCAACGGAAGCTAGACGAGGCGACAGCCGGGATGGCCGGTCTCGTCCTCTTCCAGCTCGGGCCACTCGTAGCACAGCGACGGCTTGGCCAACCTGCCGTTGGGAAGCACGCGATCGTGGAGCACGCAACTGATATCGTCATCATCAAGGTAGCTACACGCACTGATCACCTCGCACTCCATGATGTCTTCGTCCTCGCGCTTGACCTTACAGAGATAGGGCGATTTGCGGGACCGAAGCAGGGCTTCCAGCCGCCGCTGTGTCTCGGGGACGTCCAGTTCGAGGGTCAAGTCCCGGCAGCAGGCTGCGCCGCGCTTGTTGTCGCCGGTCCGGCACGGCGCGCCGACACAAGGGTTGGAGTTTTGAATAGTCGGCAAGGATCGGCGCACCGCCCGTTTGAGTGGCAAGTGCATCGACCGTCGCTTGCCCTTGTAGATGATCGAATACGGGCCGTTCGGTTCGTGGAATCGGGGACCCGTGTTCGCGCGCTGGCTGCTCTTCGGCATGGCACCGCGAAAACCGTGCACGGCACACTGTACCTGCTTGCGTGGCGCCGACGGTGTGCCGTCAGGGCGGACTGCCGACTCTCCATCCATGGTCTTCAGGTGCTTACACGGGACGTGCACCGTCGCATCCACTTTCAGGATGTGATCGGTGATGTACGGGGTCCCGAAGGTCATGCGCTCGGTGTGGGCCGTGAGCCACGTCGTCGCGGCGTCTTGCAGCGTGGGACCGTCCTCCCGAACATCGGAGATGCGAATGGTGAGCCTCAGTTCGCGGCAGTGCTTGCCGAGACTCGAGCAGGCTGGAGGGTCTGACATTGGTTTACGGGCTGGGAGCGGGTAGGCAGGTGATCGGCCGAGTACTCAGGACAAATCGATTCGTGAGCGCGCAGTCCACGACGACGACCGAGTCGGTTATTAGGCGTATGCTGTCAACCATTGCTGTGGAATACCCCGTCCGTCGGAATCGAACCGACACCATTTGCGCGAACACTTGGAATCTATATGCACCGTCCTCGGCGGACCGGAGGCACGTCGTGTCCTCGCCAAAGATGCACACCTCGGCACTTGCAAGCGGCGCGGCCCGCTCGGCGTCGTACACGTGTCCCCGCAGCGTGCTCAGGGGTGGCCCGATGTAAATGGGGCTTCCGGGGACGCAAGCGCCGGCTGCCGCCAGTGACGCAAGTGTAAGTGGGATGCGGAATTGCATGACGACGTAAGGTCTACGCTTTGGCAAAAAACGCAAGACGGGCCCCGCTCGGGACTTCCGTCTCTCGATGAGCCCTTTACATTTGTGAACAGTTTCACAAGGCCCCGGGCGCTGACGTGGGCGCTGGCGGCTCGCTGGACTTCTAAAAAAGATACGATGGAGGAATTGTTTCATGCGTAAGATGATCGCCGCCCTGGCGCTAATCGCGCTGGCTTGCGGCGGGGGCGATTCTGGCGCCACCCAAGGCGAGGCCGATGCACCCGCACCTCCGGCAGCAGCGCCCGGGACCACGCCGCCCGCGGCTGGCACCGGGACCGTCCATGAAGTGGAAATGAAGCTGACGGATGCCGGGAGCTACGTGTACGAGCCGGACGAGCTGACCATCAAGGTCGGCGACACTGTCCGCTGGCTCAACATCAACGGGTTCCCGCACAACGTGGCGTTCTATGAAGACCAGATTCCTCAGGGGTCGGCCGAGGTTTTGGCCTCGTTGATTCCGGCTGAGGGCAAGCTGGCGCCGCTGAGCAGCAAGCTGCTGCTGCAGCCAAATCAACAGGTGGAAATCACCTTTACAGGTGTCCCAGCTGGCGATTATGGCTACTACTGTACGCCTCATGAGGCGCTCGGGATGGTGGCGTCGCTGACCATCCAGCAGTAGCAGTCCATTCGTTGCGGGTGGGGGTCGTCCGTTGCTGCGGCAAGGGCGGCCCCTTTTTCTTAGGTGCATGATCTCGCTGGAATGCATCGGGCCTGTATCGGTCACGGTGGACGGCGGAGTTCCTCCGCCGGAACTGATGTGGCGCAAGCATCTGGCACTGCTGGTCTATTTGGCGCGGTCGCCGAGGGGGAGGACGCGAGACCACCTTGTCGGGTTGCTCTGGCCCGAAAAGGCCGAGTCCAAAGCCAGGCACTCGCTCAACGAGGCGCTGCGCGTCCTGCGGCGGACGGTGGGCGAGGATAATCTCACTACCGACGGGGAGACGGTTCGGCTCCTGCCGGGCGCCGTGCGCGTGGACCGTGACGACATTCCGCGCGCCAACATTCGAGGGGTGTTTCTCGAAGGCTTTTCGGTGCCCGACGCACCCGCCTTCGAGGACTGGCTGATCAGCGAACGCGAGCAATGCCGGCTTGCCGTGCTCCGCCACCTCGATGCGGTGGCCGTCGAGGCGCTGGGGCGCGGGTCGCTGGCGGTCGCCCGCGACAGCTCGCTTCGAGCCCTCGAGGTCGAGCCCCGTCACGAGCCGGCGGCGAGGACGCTCATGCGAGCGCATGCTCTCGAGGGTGCCCGAACGCTCGCGCTTCAGACGTACGCCCGCCTCACCGCGGTTCTCGAACGGGATCTTGGTCTCGCCCCGGATCCGGAAACCACCGCGCTGGCCGAGCGCATTCGGCACGAACCCATCGTGCGTGGCGCGCCGGCATCCGGGGAAGAACCTGAGGAGATCGTGCCACTCGTCGGCGTGGGTGCCGAGAATCTCGCTCGAGCACTTCGTGTGTGGCGTCGGGCCCAACGCGGTGAGGCTGGCGTGGTCGTGTTTCGTGGCGATCCGGGCACGGGGAAATCGCGGCTCGCTGACGAGGTGGCGGCACGAGCGCGGTTGAATGGCGCAGTCGTCGCGCTGGCGCGAGGGCTCGAGGGGGATGCACCCGGGGACATTTGGCTGGCGCTGTTCCGCGGTGGTTTGGACGTACCCGAACTGGGCGGCGCGGCTCCCGAGGCCTTGGCTGCGCTGGCCGCCGTCGATCCGGACCTGCGACATCGGTTTCCGAAAGCGGGAGGCACCGCGCTGCCGCTCAGCGATGCGTTTCGGCACGTGCTGTGGGCGATTGCCGACGCGCGACCGGTGCTCGTGGTGTTGGACGACGCGCATCGGGTCGATCCAAGCGTCTTGGCCCTGGTCTCGTCGATCATCCAGCGTTTCGAGAACGCTCCGATCTGTATTCTGCTGACGGCACCTCACGTGTCCGAGGCAATGGACGTTCTCTGCGAGCACGTGGGTCGCGATGTAGTGGGCGACGTGATTGCCGTCGAGCCGTTTGATGCTGCGGCGCTCGAGGAGTTGGTAGGATGGGCGTTTCCCGCCTATGATCGGGTGCCGCGAGATCGTCTCGTGCGGCGCGTGCTCGCCGAGACGGCCGGGAATCCGTTTCTGGCGGTGGAGTTCGTGAGGGCGGTGCGGGGGGGACTCAAAGTGAAAGCAGACGCGCCCCTGGATCAGGCCTGGCCCGACGAGTCCCGTACGCTGGACCAGACAATGCCCGGCGATCTGTCCGAAGCTGTGGCCGCTGCGCTTCGGCTACGATTTCGGGATCTGAGTGAGGCGGCGCAGTCGCTGTTGCGAGCGGTGGCGGTCCTCGGAGGTGCGTCGGCCGCATCGGTGTTGACACGGGCGGCAGCGCTCTCTCCCGAGGTTGCCGAAAAGGCCCTCGACGAGCTGGAATGGAAGCGTTGGCTGATGGGCGATGCGCGGGGATATACGTTCGTAACTAAGTTGGCTGAGGAGGTGGTACGCACTGATATGGTAACGGGGGGAGAGCGGCGCCGGATTCGTGAGCGGACTCGTGGCCAATCGGGGTGAACCTGGGGGCTCGGTCCTGATCCACTGTGGGCTCGATGACGCATGGTGACCAGCCTGGTCCGCAAGCGATACGGAAATCCCGTGTGGGACAGCGTCCTTCGCCTCACCGGGTTCGTTGCGCTGCTCGCGATTCCGATGACGGTGTACCTGCCGGAGACCGGGGGCATGGTGGGGTTCGCGTTGGTGACGATCTGGGTCAACGGACCGATTTCACCGCTCCTCCCCTCGACGTACGAGCCGATCCTCATGCTCACTGGGAGGCTCTACCCGCCGTTACTCGTTGCGGTCGTGGGGGTGGCCGGTACGATCTATGTGGAATACCTGAACTATCATCTGTACCGCCGCGTGTTGCAGATGAGTGTCCTCGACCGGCTGAGGGAAAGTCGGTCCGTGGAACGTGTCGTGCGGCTGTTCAACAGGGCCCCGTTCTTCACGGTGTGGCTCTGCAGCTGGTCCTTGATTCCATATTGGACGGTGCGTTTCATTTCGCCGCTGGCGGGTTTCCGGGTTGGTCGCCATCTTTTTGCGACCTTTCTCGGGCGGTTCCCGCGTCTCTGGTTCTTCGCTGCGCTGGGGGCCTGGTGGGATGTCAGTATTTGGGTGCTCGTCGCCATCTCGGTTGGGTCCATCGCGATTGCGGTGACCGTGTATCTTGTGAGACGCGGACGTCGCAAATCTCGCACGGATCCCCGCGAATTAGCGGCGCAAGAACTATGAATGAAAGGAGAATCGTGAAGACGTCCATCGCCCTGGTTGTCGGAGCCCTGGTGGCTGGCGCCGTCGGGTCATCCGCCGCGCAGGAAGCCGGTGTCAGACTGATCAACGACGAAGACAACCGTGAGTTTGTCATCGTGATTGGTCCTGTGGACTTGGCTGCTGGGATGCACCATGCGCACGGCGCGCACGGCGCCGTGTTTCCACCCGTTGGTACCGTTCGGTTTCCCGCGGGCGCGTATCTCAAGGGGTTTTCCTATGAAGTGGTGGATGGCGACGGCAACGTACTGCCGCCGGACATTGTGCATCATCTGAACTTCATCACCCCGGAAAATCGAGAGCTTTTCCTGCCGATTTCACAGCGTCTGTTGGCGGTCGGCAGCGAAACGGGCAGTCAGTCGATGCCGGGGTGGTTATTGGGTGTGCCGATCATCGAAGGCCAGGAGCTCGTGGTGACGAGCATGCTTCACAATCCGACTGGGAAAGCGCATTCGGGTGTGGAAGTGCGCATGCATTTGGAATACGTCAAGATCGGTCGTCCCTGGCCCCTGTTGAGCGTGTACCCATTTCAGGTTGATGTTGCGTTCCCGGCGGGGGACAAGAGCGTCGATCTCCCTCCGGGGACGTCGCAGTTCTCGTGGGAGGGGAGTCCGTCCATGGAAGGACGCATCATGGTCATCGGCTCCCACTTGCATGAGCTTGCGACGCATATACGGTTCGAAGATGTGACGTCGGGGGAGGAGATATGGGAAGGGCGGCCCATCCGGAACGCGAACGGGGAGCTGGAAGGCGTGACGGTTGGCCGGTTGTACCGCAAGTTCGGTGTGAAGATCTTTCCGGACCATCGGTACCGCGCCACGGTCTTTTATGACAATCCCACGCAAGACACGATCCAGGCGGGCGGAATGGGTGTCGTTGCTGGCGTGTTCATGCCGTCTGGGGGAGGGATGTGGCCGAAGGCGGATGCGAGCAATGAGCTATATGCGCTCGATCGCCGACACTATCTGCAAGAGGTGCGTGGATCGTATGACCTCATCGCGAGCGGTGGCGGCGTGATCGAGCCCGGTGCCCCGTCGCACGAACACTGATCAGCTGTCAACGTCCACCATCCAGTATCTGAGAGCCCAGGGAATCGTCATCAACGTCGAGATCGCAACCACGCGTTCGACGCTGGGTTCATGGGATAGTGGATATTCGTCATTGCTTATTGGATATTCTCAACCCGAGCCAGCCCGCTCCAGCGCCGACCGCGAGTCCCGTCAACGCATCCACTCCGTAGTGCATTTGGCAGTATACGGTCCCGACGATCATGAGTAGCACGGGTACGAAGAACGCGACCGCGAGTTTACGAAACTGATACCACAGCGCGATGGTGGCTGCTACGGTTGCGGCGACGTGCGAAGACGGGAATGCCGTGCCGAAGGCGGAACCATGGGCCAGCACCCAGTAGACCAGCCGGGCGCTCCACACGTCACGCACCGGGCCGGTTGGGTGCGGAAACGCGTAGTTCGGACCGGCAACGGGAAACAACAGGAAGACCACGTAGCAGGCGATGAACGCAATCATCGTAGCCAGCACGACGCTCCGTGCTCGGTCTTCTTCGTTGCGGAGAAGCAGCAAGAGGGGACCCAGGGTGACGATCGGGTAGTACGCGAAGTACGCCAGGTGAAGCACTCCCGACCAAAAAACCGACGGGGCGTGCCGGATCCACTCGTAGGACACCTGCGCGGAGAATACCGTACTCTCCCAACCTTGAACTAGTGCGTCGCGGGCGAAGGTGGCGGGCACGTCGTGTTGCACGGCGAGTATCCCAAGCTCGGAGTACAGGGCGGGCGTGATGAGGAGGGGATAGGCGGTGTAGAACGCGCGTCCCCACCGTTGGTCCGCGTGCAGCCGGCTCCCCAGATAGACGAGGACGACCACGAGTGCGTGCATCAGGAGCAGCGACCAGTAGATTGGCTGGCTGATGCCGCCTCGGATGACCATCACGCCCGTGACGAGCACCAGATACCCCACTACCAGTTTGTCGACGGGTCTCACAGCCAGCGGTTCTCGCGGTACCATTCCGCCGTTTGCTGTGCGCCGCTGGATAGGGAGAGCCGGGCTCGCCACCCGGTATCCCGCTCCAACGCGCCGGGAGAACAGGTCCACGCTTCGGCGAGGAGTTCGTTTGCCTTGTCACGGTTGAGCGTCGTTGCCTGGTCCGCCACCCGAGCGACCAATTCCGTGACTGAGAGGACGGCGTGCGTCGCCCAGTCCGGGAGCGTGAATACGTACGGCCCGGATCGCCGCGGTGGCCGGCTCCGGGCTGCGTGGTAGATGGCGGTAACGAGGGCGCGTGCGGTCACGACCTCGGGGTGACAGGCGAAGTACGTCCGATGCACGGCCTGCGGCGCGACGACGCTCAAGAGGGCCGCAATGAGATCGTCTACGTGAATCAGAGACAGCTCCTGATCGCTCGGACCCAACATCGGCACGATCCCCGTCCTGGCCACTTTGAACAGCGTCAGGAAATCCCGGTCGCGCGGGCCGTAGACGCTCGTTGGGCGGATGACGGTCCAGGGAAGTCGGGCGGCACGCACGACGTCTTCTCCGGCCAACTTGCTTGCGCCGTAGTCACTCACCGGTGCAGGGTCGTCCTGTTCGGTACGGACACGGCCACGCTTCGAAGGCCCCGCGGCGGCTTGGCTGCTCACATAGACGAACCGGTTCAATGTGGGCGCGACGTGGCTGGCCGCCTCGACGACTTGACGAGTGCCGTCGGCGTTCACCGCGAAAAACGCGTGCCGATTCCGCGCCGACGTGACGCCGCCCACATGGTAGACGAGATCGGCGTCGGTGCAGCCCGCACGCAACGCGGCCGCGTCCGACAAGTCGCCTTCGATGATGTCGGGGAGTGTGTGTGCGAAAACGCGTTTAGCTTTGGCCGTATCGCGCGCGAGGCACACGACGGAATCCCCCCGCGCGATCAGCGCATCGACGAGATGGGATCCCACGAACCCGGTTGCGCCGGTGACGAACGTCCTCACAAGCTGCGTTCGTAGAACCGGAGCGTCTTGTAGTTTTCGAACCCCAGTCGCATCAACCCGTTGTTCATCGCGGCGTTGTCTTCGAGGATCCAGCCGGCTTCCGCCCAACGGTAGCCCTTCGCGTACCCCTTTTCCCAGATCCAATGGTACATCAACGCGTCCGCGCCTGTCTTCCGGTACTCTTCGAGTAAGCCGAGCAGGAGGATGCGGATGCGGTCGATCTTCCGGGCAGCCAACAGGACCTTCGCGATTCCAGGGAAGAGCCGCCCGGACGGA
>JBFHWR010000017.1:0-20459 GCA_041599395.1 Gemmatimonadales bacterium
GTGGGGGTAGTGAATGCGGACGTGGGCTGGCTCGCGGGCGTGAGCCTCTTCGGAACGGTGGTCGGGACATTCCAGTGGCTCGTGTTGCGGCACCAGGTGTGCCGGGCCGGGTGGTGGGTGCTCGTCAGTACCGTTGGCTGGGTCGTGGGAATGCCCTTGGGGGATATCGTCGGCCCACCGGGACTCGGGGCCGCGTACGGGGCCATTACCGGGACTGCACTGGTGTGGCTGCTGCGCCAGGAACCTCGCGTCTCCGGCCAGCAGCGCGTATCTCCCTGAGATCGTCCCGATTTGCGGCACGCCATGACTTTACAAGGACGCACGCTGAGTGGGTACCTGTCCGGGTTACGACGATAGATTGTGAACGTGAAGCGGCCAAACAAGTAGGAGAAAACCGCATGAGTGACAAGAACAATGCAGAAACGCTTGCACGAGTCTGGATAGAGCGCTGGAATGAGCGTGCTCCGGACCTCATCCCGCTTGCCGAAAACTTCACGCATACGAGCCCATTTGGACGGGTTGAGGGACGCCAAACGTATCTCGATTGGGTGAAACCATTGGCGGAGCGGAATGTCACACAGCTCAGGATACTCCGTACCCTATCGAGTTCAAACGAGGCTGTCATTCATTTTGAGATGGAAACGCCGAAAGGGCCCATTCAGGTATGTGACTGGGTAGTGGTACGCGATGGACAGATTACGGAGATTCATTCCTTCTACGACGCTACGGCCCTGCGATAATCAATCCAGATCTGTGCAATGATGTGTCGCGAGAAGGGATGACACGGAGATGTCGACGATACGTCGTTTGCTACCGCAAGCCGCACGCAGGTCAATCTTCCGCCGGGCGCTGCAGGCTGGTGCTGCTGCTCTGGCCGCCCTTGCCGTGCTGATTGCCTTCACGCACGGTCCCCCACCGCCCAGCGCGAACCCACCGGGTGCGTTTTCCTTCGCCGCGCTGGGTGACTCACCCTACAACATCCTCGCATATCTCCAGTATCGCGTTGTCTTGCAGGATCTCAATGCCCACGACCTGAGCGTCGTGATTCACGTTGGTGACCTCTTCGTGCGGTCGTGCACAGCCAGGCGATACCAGCGCCGTTTAAACCAGTTTGAAGGACTGCTTCACCCCGTTGTGTACACGCCTGGCGACAATGAATGGTATGACTGTTGGAACCATCTATGGAACGCCTTTGCGCCGTTCAACCGTCTCGCAGAGATTCGGAGGCTCTTCTTCAAGGACCCGGAGCGCAGTTTGGGAGGACGCCCGATTCCTGTTGAATCGCAGGGCGGTGAGGGAGTGTTTGCGGAATTCGTCGAGAACGTCCGCTGGGAACACGACGGCGTGCTCTTCGCGACCGTACACGTCATCGGCAGCGCGAACGGCACGGCGCCGTTTCCAGACCGACCCGCCGCCCACGATCGAGAGGCCGAACGGCGGATGGCCGCGGCGGTGACGTGGCTGCATGACACGTTCCAGGCGGCAGCCACAATCAATGCACGCGCGGTCGTCGTCGCATTCCATGCAGCTCCGGGATTTACGGAACCGGAGGATCATCCCCGTCGGACGCTCTTCGCCCCGCTCATCGACAGGCTGCGGGAAGAGGCCGAGAATTTTGGATCGCCGGTGCTGGCGATCCACGGCGACTGGCACGAGTACATCGTGGATCATCCGATGAAACGAAAAGAGCGCGATGCGGTACTTTCCAACTTCACGCGTCTGCAAGTCCCGGGATCGACCGACGTGGGGTGGGTGCGCGTCACGGTGACGGCCGATTCAGTACAGCCCTTCCACTTCGAGCCGCGGGTTGTACCACATTGGAAGTACTGGTAGATCCGGCCTGGCTCGTTGCCGTGACTTGCTTATTGCGGGAATTGACGAAGCGGAAAAATGGCGCGGTGTGCGGCACTCATGGGCGAGATTGATTTCGGAAGATACAGCGAGGACTACGCGGCCTACCGCCCCGGATTCCCTGCATCGTTCTATCAGCGACTCGACGCTATTAGCTCAATTCGCGGAACCCACTCGCTCGACCTTGGTACCGGGCCCGGCACCATTGCCGTGGAGCTCGCCGCGCGCGGCAGCATTGTCGTGGGTATCGATACGTCTGGAGACCAGGTCGCAACGGCAACACGCGTTGCAAACGAGCGAAACCTGAAACACGAGGCGCGCTTCAGGGTGGCCGGCGCGGAACAAACTGGCCTGGATACGGGCTCGTTCGACCTGGTGACGGCCGGCCAGTGTTGGCACTGGTTTGATCGTGACGCGACGATGGCGGAAGTACGGCGTGTGCTTCGTCCGGGTGGTGTCTTGGCAATCGCTCACTATTCGTATCTGGCTGCACATAGCGCCGTGGCACGCGACACTGAGCAATTGATTCTCGAATTCAATCCGTCATGGACCATGGCCGGAACGACCGGAATGTTTCCCGAGCAGATTGACGATGTCATCAACGGTGGGTTCCAGCTCGTCGAGGCTTTTTGTTACGACCATGGCGAAGAATTTTCGCATGAGCGTTGGCGTGGGAGAATGCGGACATGCAATGGCGTCGGCTCCGGCGGACTCTCGCCGGCGGAGGTGCTGCGCTTTGATGACGCGTTGAGCCGCCTCTTGCGCAGTACCTACTCCGATCCGATGGTGGTCGAACATCGGGTGTGGTGTGTCGTCGCGAGGAAGCCACAGTGAGTCACCGGGGGGGAGGTGCCCGCGATGACGGGGCCGGCAGATCTGGAGTTCCGTGAGGCGACGTCGGCTGACGTCCCCGGCATGGTTCGGGCGCGTGAGGGAGATGAGCCGGCGGGACCTGCCGACCCCCGGATGGCGCTGTATCTGGATGGGAAACATCATCCGCAAAAGGCACTCGCTTCGCGCATCGCCTACGTTGCCATCGCCTCCGGCTCAGTGGTTGGATACATTGGCGGGCACCTGACCCGACGGTATGCGTGTGACGGCGAGCTGCAATACCTCTACGTGGTCCCCGGCCATCGGCGGTCCGGTGGCGCCACCCGTTTGCTTCGGATGCTCACACACTGGTTTGGAGAGCACGCCGCGTCACGCATCTGCGTCGGTGTTGACGAAGAGAATGTGACTGCTCGCGCGTTCTTCAGCCGGTACGGAGCCGAGAGGCTCGATCTTGCCCTTATGGTCTGGCCGGACATCCAGCAGGCGCTCGGTCTTCCCTAGACACCGGCGAGGTGCTCGCGCTCCGCCAGCCGCCCTGATATTTTTGGCCACTTCCAGTACTCGGAGCGTACCATGGTGCTGACCAAATCCGAACTGATTGCCGCGCTGCAGAACGAAGTCCGAATTCTCCTCCACCTGGCCGGCAAGATCGACCGGACGAAACTCGACTACCGTCCGACGGCGAACCAGCGCAGCACGGTGGACCTGGTGAAGTACCTGAGCATGATGGGGCCGGCGATTGTGGAGGCTGCTGTTACGGGGGTATTTGACGAGACCGGATGGAGGACAGCCGAGCAGGCGGCCGCCGACCAGACCTTCGATCAGGCGCTGGCGACGATTGCCACCCACCCCAATACCTACGCGACACTGCTCGCCGACGTATCAGATGCCGACTTTCGCACCGAGATCGAGTTGTTTGGGAACGAGACGACGCGCGGGGCCTTTCTGGTCAATTGGGCGCTCTGCGGCTGCGCGGCCTATCGAACGCAGCTGTTCCTTTACCTCAAAGCCTGCGGCCGGGAAGAGTTGAGCACGGCCAACCTCTGGGCCGGCGTCGATGCGCCAGCTACGGTTTAGCCTCGGCGTGCCGCCGGCCGGCGCAAGTCTTGGTGGTTAAACCGCACCGGAATGGTTCTACATGACACCGCCGGGCGACAGGAAGCTCCTCCCCGTTGTCGGCTTCACGCTCACCTACCTCGTGGCGGCGCTCGGGCTCGCGTTTGCTCGCGGAAACCTCGAGTTCCTCTTTTACATCGGGGTCATGCTCGTGCTGATTGCCGTGGTGTGGGTGGTGCACCGGTCCGTTTCACTCAGCACTGCCGTGCTGTGGGGCCTGAGCATCTGGGGTTTGGCGCACATGGCCGGCGGTCTGCTCACCGTACCGGCCGCTTGGCCGGTGCAGGCGGAAAGTCGGGTCCTGTACACACTGTGGCTCATTCCCGACCGGCTCAAGTACGACCAAATCATCCACGCGTATGGATTCGGCATCACGACATGGGTGTGCTGGCAAGGGTTACGGGGAGCGTTTCGACGCCGCGGGACCGTGGTGGTTCCGGCGTTCGGTCTGCTGGTGCTCGCCGTCGCTGCCGGGTTGGGGTTCGGCGCGCTCAACGAAGTGGTCGAATTTGCGGCGACGCGTCTGGTGCCGGAGACCAACGTGGGAGGCTACGAGAATACCGGTTGGGATCTGGTAGCCAACACGCTCGGCGCGGTGGTCGCGGCCACCTTGATATGGAAGTACGACCACCCCTGACGACCTCCCCGTGTCGCCCCGCTCTCGCCAGCACAGCGTGCGGCGGCGATAAGAGCCGAATCCAGACGGCGCATACGCGATGACCTCATCTTCCATGGATGCACTGCTGCACGACGTCCGACTTCATGTCTTTCGTGAAGCGGCCGAGACCGGGCGGGTGCCGCAGGCTCCGCAGATCGCCGCGACGCTCGGATGTCCGCAGACCCAGGTGAAAGAAGCCCTCAAACAGCTCGCGGTTGACAAGGTTCTGATTCTCGCCCCGAACAACGGCCATATCTGGGCAGCCAATCCGTTCTGCGCGGTGCCGTCGGGCTTCCGCGTAGATGCTCGCGGAAGAACGTACTGGGGCATCTGCATCTGGGATGCGCTCGGGATCGCGGCCGCGCTGGACACGGATGCAGTGGTTCACGCGCCCTGTGGCGACTGTAGCGAGCCAATGGTGCTGGAAGTGGCTGCCGGCAAGCTCACCCGCAGCGAGGGGATCATTCACTTCGCGGTCCCGGCGCACCATTGGTGGGATAATATTGGCTACACGTGAAGTACCATGTTGCTCTTCCGTGCAGAAGAGCACCTGGATCGTTGGTGCCGCACACGGGGGATCGAGCGTGGCGCCACGCTCACGCCGCAGCAGGGTTGGGACCTGGCCCGGGGCTGGTACAGAGATAAAGTGAAACCCGAATGGCGGCGGCACACGCTCGAAGAAGCGGAGGCACTCCTGGCCGAGGTGGGGCTCACGGGAGCCTTTTGGAACCTCCGTGATTGACGCCCGGCGACGAGAATCACTTCATTCCCACCGCTGGCCCACCTCTCGCCTGGTCGCAGTCCTGCTATGAATACATCCCCAAGCCGCTAGCGGATTTCTACGAGCTGGCGAAACCGTGCCACGTCCGGGTTTTGGAACAACTCGGTCCCACCAACATCGTCGAAGATGTCGACCCAGTAGTAATTGGAGCTATTCCAGACATTGAATTCACGACCATCCTCATCACGCAGCGTGATCGTTCCACGCAGATAATCGGTAAACCCCCGCATCGCGCGGTCAATCCGTTCTTGACCGCGTCCGAACGAGGTGCCGATCATTGTTCCCAGCTGTTCAGCCGTCCGGGCGGTGATGTCGGCAACGTTTGCCTGGGTCTGATATTGTCGCATGAACCACTGCGGATTCCACATGAAGCTCGAAACCAGTTTGGTCATTACTTGAACGGCTTCGTCGACTCGCGGTTCCGGCGCCACGAATCCGGAAAGATGGCGAACCTCCCAGGCACCACCGTACGCCATTCGGGACAGGACCGTGGTCACCGTGACGTAACCCTGATACGCTTGGCCGTTTCGGGTCCCGCTAAAGCTCACTTCACCTGCCGAACCACTGTGCTGCATCATACCCTCGCCTGCCGCGTTGAGCTGCACGAACTCCCGGTTGACGACCTGCGCGATGTCCGGCCGATCCTGGCGGTTTCGAATAGAAAACCCCTGCAGGGCGTTGGAAAAACGGCTCAAGGCGTATTCATGCGCGAAATCGACTCCCGACGCGTAGCGGCGAATGAGCATGCGGGATCCGTCCATAGCGGTGTAAAAGGTCCCCTCACCCATCCCCAACGCCATTGTGGTCTGGTCCGGCAAGACGAAAAACGGAATGCCAGGATCCATTAGGAAGACGTTGACGCTCTGGTCGGGCGACTCCAGGTACACTCCCCGTCGGTAATCGACGGCCGTGTACCGGGTCAGGCCGCCCTGTACCCGCCAGCCTCGGGGGATCTCTACGGTGAACGCCGTTTCCGTCGGGTCCTGCCAACGGGTGTACTGAAGCGGGGTAAGGTTCAGGCGTTGCGAGGCAGGTCGGGACGGAATGACAGGATGAAAGCTGGCAAGGATGGCGGCAAAGTCCTGTGCGTGTCGCTCCGAATTGGCCAGCGGAGCGGAGACCGCGTAACAAAACACCGCCGAACCGCTCTCGTTGGATAACCACGTGACACTCGCAGCACCGTTCTTTTCTTTTCCGGTGCCTCGCATGCCGACGGCGTAGCGCTGGAGCGTAACGGGCCGCTCCCAGGAGAGATCGGGTTCCATCTGGGCCGCCAGTTGGGCGAGCAGCCGCGTGGCCCTACCTTCATCCAGTGACGCACGGGAATAGACCGCCCAGATGGAGGCAGTCTCCCCCTCCGGGCCGGACAACCGGATTCGCCCGCTTCGATCGTCGAACCAAACAGTCCACCCCGCGGGATGTCGGATAGCGAAGACATCGGGTTCTCGGTGTTCTACCCAGTCCTGTGTGTCGTTCTGCGCGTTGCCGGTGTTGTCGGGGTTCGAGCAAGCCAGACAGACGAGGAGGGCAATTGCGCTGGGGCGCTTCATGAGTCGAACCGTCTGCGTAGTAAGCGTTCGAGCGAAAAAATAATCTGGCCCAGTCCCCGCCAACAGGGGGAGATGCCCCGCTCGCTGCCGGCAGCCGCTGCGCACGGCGCCGGACGAACCTAACTCCTGCCGCGCTGGCGCTCTATCATCCATTCTGCTCGAGTAACCCGGTCTCGTCATGGCCCGGTGGGGGAGGGACGTTTACGATATCCCGCCGTGCCGGCCGCTCGTGGAACCGTCTGCAACTGGCGAGCGCGGGTCTCCTACACGATTTCCACCTCGTGGGCCGCCGCAACAAACAAGACTTCCCGGAGCGAGGGGTGTCGCCGTAACAACTGCGTCCCTTTGTCACGCAGCCGCTGCTCCGTAAAGCCCATGATGACCAGGTCTGCGTCCGCCGACCGGTCCTGGACGAGATGTTCGAAGTCGACCTGATCGTCGGTCGGAATGATGCGGAGGTTCTTGGCGCTGATGGGCAGCCGGCCTGCGGTAATCATTTCCATGAGCTTCGCCCGTTGTTCCGCGACATCGGATCGCGGGAACGCCGCGAAAATACGGATCTCCGCACGCTCCCACTCCGCATGACCCAGTAAGATGTACGCGAGCAAGATCATGAGGTTGGCGTTCCAATAATCATGCCAGGTCAGCCAGATGTCGATGCGCGAGTGTTTTCCAAAGAAATGGGCCCCGTGCCTGAGCACGAGGCTGCTGATCCGCGTGGCGCGCGCCATGAAGCATCCGTCGGCAATGGTGTCCAACCGATCCTGGGAATCTTCGTCGGTGAACTCGAACAGAATCGTGTTGTTTTCCATTCCGGAGACGCCGGGGAGCTGCAATGCCTGCGCAAGCGCCGACCGGATAGACGGCGAAATCATCGTATCTACAAACACCGCGCTCTTCTGCGCATGCGTCATTTCAATCAGCCGCGCGAGGTATTTTCTGCTCTCTCGATAGGTATCCGGGCTCAGACGGCCTTCGATATAATGCAGGTACGTGCCGAACCCGTAGCGGTGGCACAACCAGTCAAAGAAGGTCAAGGGCGCCACGCGGCTGAACGTCGTATCGCTCACCATGATCACGCTTGGCCGCCATTCCTCGCTGCGGTTCCAGTCGGTGGTCTCCTGCAATTTGATCTGCGAGCGGCGCGTTGCCTGTGTCATGACCCCTTTGAAAATGGCAGCGAGGTCGTCCCCGCCACGACTCGCTCGGATGCCGTAGTACAGCGCCACCATGATGCCGATGGCGAGCAACGCATAGAGCGGATCCATCTGAAACATCATGAACAGCGACATGAGCGCGCCGATCAAGCTGATATACCACTTGGATCGGAAGCTCGGGCGAAAGCTTGGACGGGCCGCAAAGTGTTCCAGCGTGCTGATCAAGCACAGCGAGCCGTACGTGACCATGAAAAACATGGAAATGATCCGAGCGACGATATCCACGTTCCCTGCAACGACCGTGACCAGCGCCAGGGATGCGGTGAGGATCGTGGCATTACGAGGCTCATTGGTGGCGCCCTCTCCCCGGGCAAAGAACCGGTTCACGCGGGCAATCGGAGCAACCTCATCAGCGCCGAGCGCCTGCAGCGTTCGCGGCGCAACCAAGATGGACCCAATTGCAGAGGAGACGGTTGCGCACATCAATCCAATGGGAATGATGGGACCCCACACGGCAACCCGCGACATCACGAGCGGGTCCTCCCCGAGCAGCGCCGGTGACGCAGCCCAAGCCAGCTTATAGGCGAGGAGGATGTAGATGAACATCCCGGCAAAGGTGGCGGTGAGCACACCGAGCGGGATGGACTTGCGTGGGTTCGCCAGGTCACCGGAAAGCCCGACGCCTGCCGTCATGCCAGTGAATGCCGGGAACACGATCGCAAACACGACGATGAATGGGTCGGCCTCTTGCAGCCGCTCGAACAGCGAGGTTCGCGCAATGTCATCTGTGGCCCTCCCACCCACTGCGAAGAGCACCAGAGAAATCGCCAACACAATTGCGACCCCCCACAGCGCTCGGACTCCCAGGTCGGCCCCGCGCTTCAGCACGACCGCAGTCAACACGATCGTCGCGGGTATCGATACGAACCTCGGGTCAAAGGCGATCCCGGTGATCGATTCCGCCCAGGCGCCGACCGGGCGGAACGCCTCACCAAACGCAATCATATAGAACGCCACAGACACGGCCTGTGAGAGGTAGAGCGCAATTCCAATTGCGCTCCCGATGGTGGTGCCAAACGATCGTGAGATGATGAAATACTCACCACCACCTTCGACGCGCCGGTTCGTTGCCGCTTCGGCAATAGCCAGCGCCGTGGGAACGGTAACGAGGTGACCCAACAGGATGATCAACAACGTGCCGAGAAATCCCACGTGTCCTACGGCGTAGCCAAAGCGGAGAAAGAGAATCGCCCCGAGGATGGTGCTGATGCTGGCGAGAAAGACCGGCGCAGTACCGAAGCCGTGCCCTTCGAGCTGATCACCGGATGAACCGGCCGTGGCTTTGTCAGTCATGAGGAAGGACGCCGGTGATGCGATCCCGGGGTGCTTGGGGGCTCGGGGGCTCGGGGGCTCGGTTCACGGAGGCGTACGCGAGCGGAGGCACTCAGGTCGATGTGGACAAAGCGCGCTCGCCGGCTATACCGACTGCATTCGGCACGAACGTTTGCCCGTTGGGGAATACACTCTTGAGAAACGCGCGGCAATCGACCGCCACTGCCCGGTCCGGATACGCGAATACCGGATTCACTTCTAACTCCTCGATGTCGCGGTTGGAGAGTGCCGCAGCGGCGACCCCGAGAATCATCGCAGCGAGTGCCTCGCGATCGGCCGCCGGCTGGCCCCGGTACCCGCCGAGCAGCTTTGCCACCCGAAGCTCGCTCAATAATCCCATGACTTCGTCGCGGCCCACCGGGAGACCATGAAGGGCGACGTCTCGATGGACCTCGACGTGCACACCGCCGGCCCCGACCGTGAGCATGGGACCGAACTGTTTGTCCTCGTGCACTCCCACCAAAAGCTCGGCAACGGGAGCCGGCAGCATGGGCGAGACCAGGACGCCCCGGATGTTCGGCGCGTGCCCTTGGTCCAGAGCGTAGCGCGAAACCGACTCGATAACGCGTTGGAACGCAGCCCGGCCTTCATCACTTCCCGACACGTTCAACGCGACGCCACCGGCCTGGCTTTTGTGCGGGACCTCAGGCGACACCACTTTGAGGACGACCGGCGCGTTCGCTTGCTCGATGAAGGCAACCACTTCGTCCGCGGTCCGGCAAAGGCTCGCGGGAGCGAGCGGAACGCCCTCTCGCGCGAGCAATTCGCGCGCTTCCGGCTCCAGCAACGTGAGCCGATTCTCGCGCCGAGCCGCGAGGACTCCCTCGGGCTCCGACCGCTGCGTGGCCATCACCACACGCGGCGTTGGTTTTTGCGCCAAGAAGAGACCGCGCGCGTACAGTGCCCTGAAGCAGCGGCTCCCCACTTCGACCGAGCGAACGACCGGCACCCTTTCGCGGCTCAGTGCTCGCAGCGGGTCGGGACGCTCGCTGGCGAACACCGAATGCACCACGAGCGGACGGGCGGCGTTTCGCATGCGCCGCGCGAGCGCGCGCGCTGTATTCAGCTCGGGCTCTGCCAGGTCTTCGTGAAAGCGCAGTGCGTAACCGCCAAACAACCCGACCAAGAAGATACCGCCGGCCGATTCGTCATCCGCGATCACATCGATAACCCGTTCGAAGGTCGTGGGGTCACGATCCGTGGCGCCCGCCAGATCCAGCGGATTCTGCACGGCGGTATTCGGAAGCAGCGCTTTCAAGCGTTCGCACGTTGCAGGGGTCATCGTCGCAAGCGGGACGTTGAGGGTTTGCAGCGCGTCTGCAGCGAGCGTGCCATGGCCTCCCCCATCTGACACCACGACGATGCCACATGACACCGGTACCGGAGGCTGTCCTGCGAGGGCGCGGGTGACGGGGAATAGCTCGTCGGATCTCAGGACCTCGCTCACACCGCTCCGTCGCAGTGCGGCGCGCAACACGGGATACGATCCTGCCACGGCTCCGGTGTGGGAGCGCGCCGCCGCCACGCCGGAGTCCGTTCGCCCACCCTTCAGCAATACAATCGGTTTCGTCCAATTCACGCGTTGTGCGACCTCAATGAATGCCCGGCCGTCCTGAAAGCCCTCCGCATACACGGCGATCGCCGCGGTGGTGTCGTCACCTTCCAAATACTCGAGGTATTCGTGGAATCGGATGTCGGACTCGTTCCCCACCCCGACATAGAGGGAGATGCCGGCATCCCACATCATCGTCTCGACGAAGAACCCGAGCGCGACGTTGCCCGACTGCGCGAGCAGTCCCATATCACCAGTCGGCACATTGCGCGCACCGACGAGGTTCAAGCCGCAGTGCGTGTTGATGACTCCGGATGTATTGGGGCCGATGATCCGGATGCCGGTACGCTTGGATATCTCACCGATTTTTCGCTCGAGCGCGTCGCCATCAGCACCCGATTCGCGGAACCCAACCGCCGAAATCAGGACACCCCGCACGTTTGCGCGCGCGCACTGTTCGACAATCTCGGGAACGGTATCCGCAGCGGTCGCAATCATCGCGAGATCCGGTGATTCCGGTACCGACCCGATGTCACGGTACACGGGGAGTCCGAGCAGTTCCCCGCCGGCAGGATGGACAGGGAAGATCTTTCCTGCGAACCCCGACTCGAGGAGGAGTTGCACCGCACGGTGCCCCCGCTTGGTTGGATCCTGAGACGCGCCGATGACAGCAACCGTGTGGGGGCTCAACACCGAGACGAGACCGGAGTTCTTATTCACCGGCAAACCGCGGCTCGCGCTTCTCGTGAAACGCCTCGATTCCTTCTTTCCAATCACGGGTCTGCATACAGCTCTGCAACGCCTCTTGCTCCAATTCCATCGCTTCCTCGGGATCCAGTTGCTGCGCTCGGCTGAGTACGTCCTTGAACAGGGCGACCGAAATCGGAGCCTTTGCCGCCAGCGCGACCGCCATGTTCATCGCCTCGGAAAGAACATCGCCGGCATCGACTGCGCGGGTGACCAGTCCGATGTCAGCGGCGTCCCGACCCAACACGACCTCACCGCTCAGCACCAACTCCCTGGCCCGGGCAACACCCACTCGCTCGGCAAGCCGGTATACCGAACCACCCCCGACAAACGTGCCCAACCCGATCTCCGGAAACCGCAGCTTGGCGTCGCGCGCCACAATGAGAAAGTCGCAGGAGAGGGCCAACTCCATCCCGGCGCCAATGGCATGGCCGTTGATAGCGGCCACGACCGGTTTGGGGAACCGCTGGAGCGCCAAGTTCGTTTGCTGACCGGCGCGTATGTAATCCCCCGGCGCGAGCGACGTGTCCTCGTCCCTGTGCTTCTTGAGGTCGGCGCCGACGCAGAACGCGCGCCCAGCGCCGGTGATCACGCCGGCGCGGACGTCCCGATCGTGAGAAGCCTGACCCAATACCGTCTCGAGCGTCTGATACAGTTCGATCGTGACGGCATTGAGGCGCTCCGGCCTATTCAGGCGCCACACAACGATGTGGTCGCGCCGCTCGACAACTACGTCCGGTTCAGCAGGCACCGCTCGACTCTGGATGGAATTGCGCCTACGATACTACGCGCCCGGAGAACTCGCTACCGGGTCGTCATGAACACGCCGGAAGTCGAGTCGCGCTCAATCCGGGCCGACACCGGCCTTGGCCTCTCTCGAACACGTCGACCAACTGCCCATGGATACTGCAGCGTACATCTCGGCCAGGGCAAGCACGCGGTGACCGTCTCGTCCACTCACGAGGCCGGCACACGGCTTCGCCGAGAAGTCGGCTTATGGGGTGCGGTGCTGTTGGGACTCGGCTCCATTGTCGGTACCGGCGTGTTCGTGAGCGTCGGCGTCGCCGCCGGCATTGCCGGACCGGCGGTGGTTTTGGCCACGTTCTTGGCGGCCGTGGTCGCGACCTGCAACGGTCTATCCAGCGCACAGCTCGCGGCGAGCCATCCGCTGAGCGGGGGTACGTACGAATACGGCCATCGCTACCTCACGCCGGCCCTCGGTTTCACTGCGGGCTGGATGTTTCTCGTAGCCAAAAGCGCCTCCGCCGCCACCGCTGCGCTGGGGTTCGGCGGCTACACCCTGAATGCCTTTGATCGCTCGGGCCGGTCTGCCACGATCGCACTCGCGGTTGCATCGGTTGTCGCCCTGACTGCTGTTGCGGCCGGCGGCATGAGACGATCCAACCGCTCGAACGCGCTGATCGTAAGCGTCACGCTGGCTGCGCTGGTCGCGTTCATCGTCGCCGGCGCCACTCTGGCCGTGCAACAGGCTCCCGCTCATTTCCGGTCGCTGCCCGGAGAGACCTGGGGCGGCATCGGCGGCCTCCTGCATGCTACCGCAATCATGTTTGTCGCGTACACGGGGTACGGACGGGTTGCGACGCTCGGTGAAGAGGTGCACCACCCCGCACGGACCATTCCGCGCGCGATAATTCTCACGCTGCTGGTGTCGATGGTGCTGTATCTGGCAGTGAGTGCTGTCGCAATTGGTGCGGTAGGCGCGACGGCGCTTGCCGATGCAACCCGTGACGTCGCGGCCCCTCTCGAGATCGTGTCTCGCTCCTTTGAGACGCCGGGCCTTCCCGCCATTGTAGCGCTCGGCGCCGTCACCGCCATGCTTGGCGTGTTGCTCAATCTCGTCCTTGGCCTTTCGCGCGTTCTGCTTGCCATGGCACGACGGGGCGATATGCCACGGATGTTTGCACGGATTGACGCGACGCGTTCGACACCGCGCGGTGCGGTGCTGGCCGTCGGGGCGGCAATCATCGGGCTCGTGATGATCGGAGATGTCAGGGTGACCTGGTCGTTCAGCGCGTTTTCCGTGCTGATCTACTACGCCATCACAAACCTCGCAGCCCTCCGTCTCCCTGCAACCGAGCGACGCTACCCACGTGCAGTCCCCGCCAGCGGGCTCGCGGCATGTGTGTTCCTCGCGTTTTGGGTCGATCTCTCGGTCTGGATGACCGGCGTTGCCCTGATTGCCGCCGGCCTCGTGGGACGATACATCGGGAGGCGCGTACGTCGGGTGGACGGCGAATAGCGCCGCGATCGGAGAGGTCAGGCAGACTCCGAGTGGGCGATGTTTCGAAAGTATGCCGCGCCTTTTGGCAAACCAGGAGACGGCCCGACGAGAACAGCGGTGTCACCGACCCGGAACCGAAACGATTCGTCGAGCGTGTAGTGCGCGATGCCTTCGCGCACGACGGCGACGACCGTTACGTCAGTCGTGCTTCGTAACTTGAGTGAGACCGGACTCTCCCCAACCGCTCGAGCGCCCTCTTCGATCTCCACGAGATCCAGCGCGTGCTGAATCCCAAGGAACTTGAGACTGTCGAGACGGAGTGCCTCCTTGGGGACGCCTCGAAGGATCCCGTAATGTTCGCTGCGCATCGCATCCAGTTCGACGCCGATCGTGTTGGTGGGGATCCGATAATGCCGGAGCACACGCTGGAACATTTCAAGCGCGGCCTCGAACTCCTCGACGACTACATCGGTTGCACCGTGCTGTTCCAAGACGGGGATCGCGTCGACCGTCCGGGTGCGGACGACAATCTTCACCGCAGCATTGAGTTCCCGTGCGAGTGCGACGCCACGTCGCTCATCGGCAGGCGAAGAGATGTTGAACACGACGACGCAGGCTTCTCGAATACCGGCGCGCAAAAGCACTTCTCTCCTCGTCCCATCTCCAAAGAAGATCAGCTCCCGCTCCTGGCGCGCGCGGCGCACTGTTTGTCCGTTGATCTCGAGCACAATGTACGGGAGGTGCGCGGCCTTGAGAACTCGCGCCATATGATGTCCGCTCATCCCGTACCCGACGATGATGGCGTGATCCTTGAGAGAACGCACGTGCGCCTTGTCCAACGGCTCACCGCCCAGCGTGGTTCGGCCCGCTAGGCGGGTAAGCGGTTCCGCGATCGCGCTAGCATGTTGGATCAGAAAAGGCGTCGCGAGCATCGAGAGTATCGTTGCCGCCAGGAAGAGCTGGTACGTCGGTTCCGTAACCACGCCGGCGGTCAACCCCACACCGGCCAACACAAACGAGAACTCTCCCACTTGCGCCAATCCCAGCCCGGTCATGAGACTGACAACCAGCGAGCGTCTCAGCGCCCACCGTACAACCAGTGCAACGATCACCGCCTTACCGACGATGATACCAACGGTGATCAACCCGACGCGAGCGATGTGCTCCACCGCAAAGGAGAGGTCGAGCAGCATCCCAACGGAGGTGAAGAAAATCCCGCTGAACAACGCGCGAAACGGGAGCACGTCTGATACGGCCTGGGCGCCGTACTCCGACTCAGAGATAACCAGCCCGGCGATGAAGGCACCCAGCGCCAGCGACAGGCCCACCGAGGCTGTGACAAATGCCGCGCCCAGTCCGAAGAACGCGATCGTGAGGGTGAACAGCTCGCGATTGGCAGTCCGAACGACTCGCTCCAGCACCCACGGGACAACCACCCGCCCGGCCACGACCACGGCGATGAGCGCAACGAGACTTCCACCCACCCGCAGGGCAATCATCGCGATGTTCCCGCTGCCGGCTTGTGCGAGTAACGGCACAAACACCATGAGCGGGACCACGGCGAGGTCCTGGAAGATGAGAATGCCGAGCCCGGCGCGCCCAAACGGCGTGTCGAGCTCACCGCGATCGTGGTAGGTCTTGAGAACGATCGCAGTCGACGATAGAGCGACAAAACACCCAAACGCGATCGCGCTTTCCAGGGATACACCCGCCAAGGAGCCCACCAAAGTCACGGCGCCAATTGTCAGGGCGATCTGGAGGGACCCTCCCAAGAACATCGAGGACCCCATCTTGATGATTCGAGCGAGGGAGACCTCGAGCCCAATTTCGAAGAGCAACAGGACCACGCCCATCTCGGCGAGAACGGCAACCTCGTCCGGTTGGGCGATCAACCCGAATCCAAACGGCCCGATCACCATCCCAACGACGAGCAGCCCCACGATGGAGGGGATTTTCAGACGCTCGGCAAGGGCCACGGTCGGGATCGCGACCGCGACAAGGATCAGCAGGTCGCGTAGCAGCTCGAATTCGTGCATGGCTCGGAGGATAGCTAGGAGCTAGGAATTAGGAGCGAGGGGGAGGAAAAGCAAAGGGCCCGGGATTGAACTCCCGGGCCCTTTGCTACCTCCCCTTTACCTGCTGACTCCCCACGACTCCTCACCCAATCTTGATCCGCTTCGGCTTCGCCTCGGCGGCTTTGGCTACCACTACCGTCAGAACGCCATCCTCGAACTTCGCCGAGACCTTGTCGGCGTCCGCGGACTTGGGCAGAGTGAACGAGCGCTGGAAGCGACCGTACTGCCGCTCGACGAGGTGGTAGGTATTCTCGTCCTTCTCTTCACGCTCGCGAGTCTTCTCACCGGAGATCGAAAGGACGCCGTTCTCGACCGTGACGTGAATGTCTTCGGTCTTGAGGCCGGGCAGCTCCGCAGTCAAGCGGATCCCGTCTTCCGTCTCCTCGACGTCAACCGATGGGAAGAGGGTGCCGCCAAAATTTGGGAAGCGACCCTCAAACAGCCTGTCCAGCTCGCCGCGCGAGTTGAACAGATCGTTCCACAGCGCAGGGAGGCCGCGGGTTGGGGTGCGAGTAATGTTCGACATACTACATCCTCCTAAATAGTTCAGTTGATCCCTGTTGATCCCCGGGCCGGGACCAATTCCGGCCATCCGGCGACCTAGATTTGCATCAAGGATGCCAGGAAAAAGCTGCCAGAATGGCAAGAAACCCGCTAAGCTTAGCTGCTGCTTGTCAAGCACGACGAAGTTGAGATGTCAATGTGGCAGGAAAATATAGGAAGATAGGAGCGAGGAGTTTAGGAGTTAGGAGCTAGGAGTTAGGAGTTAGGAGCTAGGGGGGTGGCGATCCGAAGGGCCCGGGGACAGCCCGGGCCCCCCTTTCTCTTGTCCTGATGCCCCTCACCCCTAACTCCTAGCTCCTATCTCCCATTACCCAATCTTGATCTGCTTGGGCTTCGCAGCCTCGACCTTCGCGAGGACGATCGTCAGCACACCATTGTGGAACTTGGCGCTGACCTGGTCGGGGTCGACCGTCTTTGGCAACGTGAAGGAACGGGCGAACCGGCCATAGCGCCGCTCCACCAGATGGAACGTGCTCTTCTCGTCACCTTCCTCGCGGACGCGAGACTTCTCGCCGGAGATCGACAGGACGCCGTTTTCGACGGTCACGTTGACGTCCTTCGCCGTCATGCCGGGCAGCTCGGCCAGCACGCGGATCTCGCTCTCGCTCTCCTCGACGTCGACGTTCGGGAACTGGTCGGCGCCAAGGACCGGGAACCCTTCAGAGTCGAGCCGCTCGAACAATCGATCGACATCACCCCGCGAGCCGAGTAGCTCGTTCCACAGCCTCGGAAGCCCGCTCGTCCGCACCACTGTCGGGAATGCCATTTGTGAACCTCCACTGAGCTGAATAGTTGGTTTTCCAGGACTCCGGCCGGAACCCTTTCCGGCCATCCGGTCACCACAATTCGCATCAACGATGCCACTGGATTTCGGCAAAAATGGCAGAGCGCAGGCAGGGACCGTATTCAATGTTGCAGCGGGGGCGACACGGACTGCGTCGAAGTGGCAGAAGAGGAGCCGGGAGTTAGGAGCGAGGAGTTCGGGGAAGGTAGAGCGCGAGTCCGAGGGGTTCCCCCTAGTCCCGCCTTGCTCCCCCCCACTCCTAACTCCTCGCTCCCAGCCCCTCTTTGGCTGCCTCGCGAATATCCTCCAGCCCCTCCCGCATCCGATCCAGGTGCGTTCTGAACGACAGCACACAGATACGGATAGTGAACAGGCCATTCAGCATCGTGCCGGTGAGGTATACGCGCCGCCGGTTGTTGATCGCCTCGATGAACCGTTTGTTGAGCCGGTTGGTCTCGTCAGGCCCGAGACCCGGACGGCACAGCCGGAATGCCACGATGGAGAGTTGAGGCTCGGCGACAATCTCGAGATTGGGGATGTTCGTAAGCTGCTGCGCCGCCCACGCGGCCAGGTCGAGTTTTTCATCGAGCGCGTCCCGGAATGGGCCGATGCCGTTCAGCTTGATGGGAAGCCACACGCGGAGTCCGCGGAACGGACGGGAGAGCTCCGGGGAGATTTCGCAGAAATCGACGAGGTCGCTATCGTGTTGCATCGGCGGGAGGTAGTCCGCGCCGACGGTAAACGCCCGCTCGAGTGATTTGCCGTTCCGCACGAGCAGCGAACCCGTGCCATACGGGAGAAACATCCCTTTGTGCGGATCCAACGTGATTGAATCCGCTCGCTCGATTCCCTGCATCGCGCGCCGGCCGCGCTCGGTCAACATGAAGAAGCCACCATACGCCCCGTCGACGTGCAGCCACATCCCCTCCCGTTTCGCCACATCCGCGAGCGCTGCCAAGTCATCGCAGGCGCCGGTGTTCGTTGTCCCGGCGCTACCAACCACCAAGAACGGCGTCATGCCGTCGGCTCGGTCGCGTGCTATCCGATCCTCCAACAGATCCACCCGGATACGGTACAGGTCATCCGTTTCGATCTCTTGCACGTTTGCGAGCGGGAACCCCGCGAGCATTGCCGCCTTCTGCACCGAATGGTGCACTTGGTCTGAGACGTACAAGGTCCCTTTCAGAAAATCTTCCTGGAGCCGTTCGCGGCGCGCAACGACAACGGCCGAGAGGTTGGCCAGTGAACCGCCGCTGGTGAGAAACCCGCGCGCCTCGGGACCGTAGCCCACGATGTCACAGAACCAGCGAACCACGTTGGCCTCGAGCTGCGACAGACCGGGTGCGGCGGTGAACACACCGACGTAGCGATTGACGGAATCCGCGATGAGGTCCGCAACTGCGGTGTGGAACACCCCGCCTCCCGGTATGTACGCGAGGTAGCCAGGACCCGCAGTGTTGAAACTCTTGGGAACGGCTCGCTCGAAGAGCAGGTCGAGGAGAGAGTCGAACGGCTCCCCGTGTTCCGGCATTGGCTCGACCAACGAGCGTGCGAGGTCGGCGCCGCCGGCAATATCCGCTGAGGGCTGCTCCGACAAGGACGCGATATGCGGAACGATGCGATCCATTGCTCGGTTGACGAGCTGCCGCATTTCGTCCCCCGTCGGTTCCAACGGAAACGTCGTCCTCCCGCTGTGTGCACGTCGCACCGCCGATTCCATGGCACTCATTCTACTCCACCACCAGTCCGGCGGAAGGCCTGGCGCGCAGTCGTCGTAGCACTGCCGGAAGGCTATCTTGGTGCATCACCACCACGCGAGGCCACTCCGATGTCGCGCATGACCACCCTACTGCTCATGTCCTTTGTCGTGACAGCACCCCCGCTTGCGGCCCAAGAGTCGAGTCCTACGCATCCGTTCGGCACCCTTCGGGCGCAAGCTGCCGTGCAACAAGCGTGGCTCGAAGAGCGGCTGGAAACGGTTTTGCCCCGGCTGCTGCGGCAACACGGTGTCGACATGTGGGTCATGTCGATGCGGGAATACAATGAGGATCCGGTGTTTCGCGCACTGGTCTCACCCACGACGTTCGCCGCGCGGCGGCGCACGATTTACATCTTCTACGATCGGGGACCCGCAGATGGCGTCGAGCGCATTGCGCTGGGTGGAACCTCCCAGGGCGGCCTGTATAACGCGATGCGCGCAGCCCGAACCACTGAAGACGGTCGAACCGGGGAACTCGTCGGCAACGAGCAATGGAATCTGTTCGCCGACATCGTCCGCGAGCGAAATCCTGCGAGGATCGCGGTCAACATCTCGCGGGACCACAACTTTGCCGACGGCTTGACCGCCGGCGAGTGGGAGCAGATGCAGGAAGCGCTCGGACCAGAACTGGTTTCCCGCATCGTCCGCGCCGAGCATCTGCCGATCGACTATCTGGCAATTCATGTTCCGGCAATGCACGCGACCTACCGAAAGATGGAAGGCCTGGTCCACGAGATCATATCCACCGCGTTCTCCAATCGCGTGATCACACCCGGCGTGACGACGACGGATGACGTGGTGTGGTGGATGCGCCAGCGGGTGAACGACGCCGGCCTCGGCACCTGGTTTCACACATCGGTGTCAGTGCAGCGGCGTGGCGTCAACATGGCGGATTCCACGGCACCGGTGATCGAGCGCGGAGACGTGTTGCATTGCGACTTCGGGATCACTGCGCTCCGCCTGAATACGGACACGCAACACATGGGGTATGTCCTCCGACCCGACGAGGACGCGCCGCCGGCCGGACTCACCGCCGCCCTCCATCGGGCCAACCGGCTCCAGGACATTGTGCTCCAGGAGATGCAGACCGGTCGCACCGGCAACGAGATTCTGTTCGCAGCACTCGCGCAGATGCGCGCGGAAGGCATCAACGGAACGGTCTATACGCATCCAATCGGGGACTACGGGCACGGAGCCGGTCCGCTCATTGGTCGCTGGGACGGCCAGGAAGGTGTACCCGGCCGCGGGGACGTGCCGCTTCGAAACGGGACATGGCACTCGATCGAGCTGCAAGCGACGACGCCGGTTCCCGAGTGGGACGGCCAACCGGTTCGCATGGCGCTCGAAGAGGAGGCGGAGCACGACGAAGACGGGAATACCGTTTGGGTCCTGAAGCGGCA